>JBDSTJ010000267.1:0-14174 GCA_039928335.1 Streptosporangiaceae bacterium
GTGGGATGGCCGTGGGGACCTTGCGCAGGGGTGAGACACGGCCGGGCTTGAGGTACGTCGTCATGCTCGTGAGTGTAGTTCCGAAATAGGGGCACGTAGAGTCCGGGAGGTTGATCATGGCTGATGATGGACAGTGGTATTTCTGCCTCAAACACATGAAGGTGGAGCACGGCGCGGGCTGCCCGGACAAGGTCCGAATGGGTCCCTACGCCACCCAGGCCGAGGCCGGGCTCGCGATCGAGCACGCCAAGGAGCGCAACGACTCCTGGGAGAACAGCGACTAGTCGGGCAGCGCCGGCCCGGTCACCAGGTCGAGGAGCCGGGCCAGGCGCTCCCGGAGACCGTCCTTGCGCTGGTCGCCCGCCGCAGCGCTGACCAGGTGCTGGGCTGTGTCGAAGGTCACCAGGCCGCTGGGCCGGACGACCAGCGACTCGTGCGCGAGCCCTTCGAGTTCGGGGTCGCCGCCGCCCAGGGTCAGGATGACCGCGCCGGTCCGGCGCGCGTCGTCGACCCGTTCCAGGAGGTGTTCCGGGGCGTCGTCCTGCGACACCACGAACAGTGCCTCGCCCCTGCGCGCCTCCTTGAGCCGGTCCAGCCCGACCGCCAGGTGCGGCGGGGCGCCGGCCGGGGGTGCCCACCGCACCAGCGTGGGCCGGAGTGCGGGAACGTACCGGCTCTCCTCGTCCAGGTGCGCCGCCAGGTGCCAGGGCTCCTCCTCGGGGGTGCCCAGCAGGAGAAGGTCGTCCTTGGCCGAGGACCGCAGCACGCGGGCGAATCTGCTGGTCTCTCCCATCCACGCGCTGGATGACAGGAGTTCGCGCAGGGCTGTGACCTGGTTGGCGTTCACCGGTCAATAGTTGCGCACTCACACCGGACCGCGTTTGGTTTTACCGGACCGGGGGCCACTGGTTGGCCATGCGTTCCGGCCTGGCAGGATTCGACCATGACTGATCTCCCAGATGTGAGCGGACTCACCATCGGCATCCTCGGCGGCACCGGGGATCAGGGCAAGGGCCTGGCCCGGCGGTTCGCCCTGGCCGGCCACCAGGTGATCATCGGTTCGCGCAACGCCGAACGGGCGCAGCAGGCCGCTGACGAGCTCGGCAACGGTGTGCGCGGCGCGGCGAACGCCGCCACGGCCACCGAGGCCGACGTTGTGATCATCGCGGTGCCGTGGGACGGCCACCAGGCGACCGCCGAGGCACTCAGGTCCGAGCTGGCCGGGAAGATCGTCGTGGACTGTGTGAATCCGATGGGCTTCGACAAGCAGGGCGCGTTCGCGCTTCCCGTAGCGGAGGGCAGCGCCGCCCAGCAGGCCGCCGCGATCCTCACCGAGAGTCGGGTCGTCGCCGCTTTCCACCATGTCTCCGCCGTGCTGCTGCTGGACCCCGAGGTCGCCGAGATCGACCTCGACGTCCTGGTCCTGGGCGAGGACCGGGAGGCCACCGACACCGTGCAGGCCCTGGCCGGGCGTATCCCCGGTGTCCGGGGCGTCTTCGGCGGCCGGCTGCGCAACGCCCACCAGGTCGAGGCGTTCACCGCCAACCTGATCTCGATCAACCGCCGCTACAAGGCGCACGCGGGCATCCGTCTCACCGACGTGTAGTGCGACGGTGCAAGGTAGGGGGAGTGATCGGCCTGTGACAGACACTCCGGTGATGCTGCCCTCGGCCAAGGTGGGGCCGCTCCGGTCGGTCGTCTACCGGGTGCTGATCGCCTTGGCGCTCCTCTTTGTGGTCGTCGGCCTGGTCTACTTCGGCCGCGCCGGCTACAAGGACGGCGCAGACGGCTCGCTCACCCTGCTCGACGCTTTCTACTACGCCACGGTGACGATCTCCACGACCGGCTACGGGGACATCGTCCCGGTGAGCGCCGAGGCGCGGTTCGTCAACATCGTGCTGATCACGCCGTTGCGGATCCTGTTCCTGATCATCTTGGTCGGCACGACCCTCGAGGTGCTCGCCGAGCGCACCCGTGAGGAGTGGCGCAAGACCCGCTGGGAGAAGCAAGTGCGCGATCACACCGTGGTCATCGGATTTGGCACCAAGGGCCGCAGCGCGGTCAAGTCCCTGCTCAGCAGCGGGGTGCTCGCCGACCGGATCGTGATCGTCGATCCCGACCCGCAGGCGGTGGCCGAGGCCACCTCGCTGGGGCTGGTCGGGGTGGTGGGCGACGGCACCCGCAGTTCGGTGCTGCGCCGTGCCGCGGTCGACCGGGCCTGCGAGGTGATAGTCGCCGCCCAGCGGGACGACAGTGCGGTGCTGATCACGCTGACCGCGCGGCAGCTCAACCCGACCGCCGGGATCCAGGCGACCGTCCGGGAGGCCGAGAACGCGCCCCTGGTCCGCCAGAGCGGCGCCGACCACGTGGTGACCTCGTCGGAGGCCGCAGGCCGGCTGCTGGGCGTCGCGGCCAGCCGGCCACACGTCAGCGAGGTGATCGAGGACCTGATCGTGCAGGGGTCCGGGCTCGACCTCGAGGAGCGGCAGGTCGAGCCGGCGGAGATCGGCCTGTCGATTCGGGACCTCCCGCATCCCGCGCTGGCCCTGGTCCGGGACGGCAAGACGCTCCCCTTCACCCATGACGCCTGCTCCCTGTTGAGAGCAGGCGACATCCTGGTGGTCGTGCGCTACATCGATTCCTAGTGGTAGGAGTGCTCCGGAGCGGGGAAGATCCCGCCGGAGACCTCTTCCGCGAAGGTCCTGGCGGCGGTGCCGAGCAGGTCGCCGACCGCGGCGTACTGCTTGACGAACTTGGCCGTCCGGGGAGACATCCCGGCCATGTCCTGCCAGACCAGCACCTGGGCGTCGCAGGCCGGGCCCGCGCCGATGCCGATGGTCGGAATGGACAGTGAGGTCGTGACCCGCTCCGCGAGGTCCTCGGGCACGCATTCGAGGACGACGGCGAACGCGCCGGCGGCCTCCAGCGCCTTGGCGTCCGACATGAGCTGCTCGCCGGACTCGCCGCGGCCCTGGACCCGGTAGCCGCCGAAGACGTTGACCGACTGCGGGGTGAGGCCGAGGTGGCCCATGACCGGGATGCCGGCGGCGACGAGCGCCTCAGCCTGGGGGAGCACCCGGCGGCCGCCTTCGAGCTTGACCGCGTGCGCGCCGGTCTCCTTGAGGAACCGGGTCGCGGTGGCCAGGGCCTCGGAGATCCCGCTCTGGTAGGACCCGAAGGGCAGGTCCGCCACGACCAGCGCCCGCGTGGAGCCGCGCACGACGGCGGCGGTGAGCGGGATGAGGTCATCGACGGTGACCGGGATGGTCGAGTCGTAGCCGTAGACCACCATGGCGGCGGAGTCGCCCACCAGCAGGACCGGGATGCCGGCCTCGTCGAAGATCCGCGCGGTGAGCGCGTCGTAGGCGGTGAGCATCGGCCACTTCTCGCCGCGCTCCTTGGCCGCCGCGATGTCGCGGACGGTCACTCGCCGGTTCGCCTGGCCGCCATAGAGCATGGTCGACCGGTCCTGTGCAGCAGTCATCGCGTTCCTCCAGTCTCGAGGCGCCCCATCGGCGTACCCGGACAAGTTGATGATTCCACGTGGCTCCCGGAACGGGAAGACCCCAGTCCTGTGATCCCTTATTTACGATACGGTGCCGTTGCGTAACCATCGGACGCATGTCTATGCTTTATACGAAACGTACTCGTAGCGGAATTATTCCAAGGAGCGGCGTGACCGAATCCACCGAACCCACCGGACACCCCAGGCGCTGGGCCATTCTCGGCGTCCTGGTGGTGAGCCTGCTCGTGGTCGTTCTGGACAACACCGTTCTCAACGTCGCGCTCAAGACCATCTCCGACCCGCGCGAGGGGCTCGGGGCGACCCAGGGCCAGCTCGAGTGGTCCATCAACTCCTACACCCTGGTCTTCGCCGGGCTGCTGTTCACCTTCGGCGTCATCGGCGACCGGGTGGGCCGTCGGCGGATCATGGTCCTCGGCATGGTGATCTTCGGGATCGCCTCCCTGATCTCGGCCTATGCCCAGACCCCCGACCAGCTGATCTGGGCCCGTGCCCTGATGGGCCTGGGCGGCGCGGCGATCATGCCGCAGACCCTCTCGATCATCACCAACGTCTTCGACGCCGGGGAACGCGGCCGCGCCATCGGCATCTGGGCCGGCGCTGTCGGTCTCGGCGTCGCCATCGGGCCGATCACCGGCGGCCTGCTGCTCGACCACTTCTGGTGGGGCTCGGTCTTCCTGATCAACGTGCCGATCGTCGTCGGCGGCGTCATCGCGATGCTGGTGCTGGTGCCGGAGTCGCGCAACCCGGTGCCCGGCAGGCTGGACCCGATCGGCGTGCTGCTGTCGATCGCCGGTCTGGTCGTCCTGTCATACGGGATCATCGAAGGCGGTCAGAAGGGCTCCTGGCTGGAGTTCTCCGTGGTCGGCCCGGTCCTGCTCGGCGTGCTGCTGCTGGCCGCGTTCGTCTGGCACGAGGCCCGCACCGACCATCCGGCCTTCGACGTGCGGCTGTTCCGTGACCCGCGGATGGCCGTCGCCGTCGCCGCGATCGCGCTGACCTTCTTCGCCGCCTCCGGGGTGTTCTTCTTCTCCACCTTCTACATGCAGTCGGTGCGGGGCCTGTCGCCGCTGCAGGCCGGGGCGATGATGCTGCCGTTCGCGGCCGCCCAGCTGATCTTCTCCCCGCGCAGCGCCAAGATGGTCAAGCGGTACGGGGCCAGGATCGTGTGCGCGTTCGGCCTGCTCGCCCTCACCGTCGCCCTCGTCGGCTACCAGTTCCTCGGCGCCGACACCCCGCTGTGGTACCTCGGGGTGATCTTTTTCATCCAGGGGACGGGCATGGCCAACGTGATGCCGCCGGCCACCGAGTCGGTCATGTCCGCGCTGCCCCGGGAGAAGGCCGGAGCGGGCTCGGCGATCAACAACACCGCACGCCAGGTCGCCGTCGCCCTCGGCGTCGCGATCCTCGGCTCGGTCGTGTCCACCGTCTACCGGGAGGAGATGCGCGAGCGCCTCACCGTGCTGCCGGCCGACCTCAGGCACACCGCCGCGGAGTCGATCGCCCAGACCGCCGGGATCGCGGAACGGACCGGGCACACCGAGCTGCTCCGCCCGGCCTACGCCGCCTTCGTCGACGGCATGCATGTCGCCGCCGTGGCGTCGGCCGTGATCGCGCTGATCGGCAGCCTGGTCGTGCTCAGATGGATGCCGGGGCGCCCCGTGCAGCCTCCCGTGCGGACACCGGAGCCAGAAGTCGCCGAAGTGTGAGAATGTGGCCGTCCCATGGTTGAGATCGACGCGAAGTCCCGTCCGCCGGGCCGGCCCCGCAGTGAGCGGGCGGAGAAGGCGATCGTCGAGGCCACCCTCGACCTGCTCGCCGAGGAGGCGGGCGTCGCGGGACTGTCGATCGAGGCGGTCGCGGCACGGGCCGGTGTCGGCAAGACCACCATCTACCGGCGCTGGCCCAACAAGGAAGCACTGATCGTCGACGCGCTCGCCACGCTCAAGTCGCCGCTGCCCGAGCCGGTCGGCCGGTCGGTACGCGAGGACATGATCGCCATCGCCGAGGTCTTCGCCACCGAGCACGAGCAGAAGCAGAAGGCCCTGCGGGTCTGGTGGAACGTGGCGGGCAGCGCCGAGAAGCACCCCGAACTCCTGGCCAAGTACCAACAGGAGGTCATCGAGCCCCGACGCAAGATCATGAAGGCGGTGCTGCGGCGCGGCGTGCAGAGCGGTGAGCTGCGGGCCGACCTCGACCTCGACACGGCGCTGCTGCTGTTCGTCGGCGCGCTGACCCTGCACACGCGCAGCCCCAAACCGCACGTCGTGCTGCCCGAAGGCTTCGCCGAGCGGGTGGTGGAGGCGATCCTGCACGGCCTCTCGCCACGATGACCGGTACGTATCAGGGAACAGCCGCACGAATCGGTTCCGTACCCCATACTTGACCGCAAGAGATGGTGGGAGGAACGGCTTTCGGGAGCGCGACAGGTGAGAACCGTGATGGCGCGGAAAGCGAACGCGTCCACCGTTGATTCGGCGTCGAGGACGCTCGTCATCGGCATCGACAAGACGGGGCGGATCGTCCAGTCGGGTCAGAATGCCGAGGGCGTCGTGGGCGTACCGCCGGCGGACCTGCTCGACCTGTATCTCGGCGACCTCGTGGAGGAGAGCTCCGAGCAGATCGAGGCGCTGCTCGAAGCGGTCCTGGCGGGCCAGGAGCGGACCGTCGTCTGGCGGATCGAGGCACGAGGCGAGTTCAAGGCGGGCGACGCGGTCGTCACGATCCAGCCGATGGTCTCCTCGGCCGAGGGCCTGGTCGCGCTCGTCCACATCCGGATCGCGCTGTCGTCGGCCGAACGGTTCCAGGACCCGGCCAGGGTCCGGCGGGCCCTGTTCGATGACCCGCTGACCCGGTTCGGCTCCAATCTCGACCTCGACCAGTGCGCCCGTGCCCTGGCCGATGTGATCGTCCCGCACTACTGCAACGTCGTGACCGTCGTGGTGATGGAGAGCCTGATGGCCTCCGACGAGGTCCGCAGCGACGCCTCCGGCTCGGCGGTGCTGCGCCGGATGGCGTTGGCCACCGACAACGACGACCCCGACTGGTCGGCCACGTTCCCGACCGGCGAGGTGCTGGTCTACCCGCCCGGCACGCCCTACCGTGAGTGCCTCGACACCGCCGCGCCCGTCCACCTGCGCCAGGTGAGCGCCGCGCAGGCCGCCCAGATCGCCACCGCGTGGCGCCGCAGCCCCGTCGCAGAACTGCTGGCCGACGTCTCGATGGTGCTGTTGCCGCTGGTCTCCAAGGGCACCCTGCTCGGCGTGATGGTCTGCACCCGCACCCCCGGCTACCGCGCCTTCGACGCCTACGACGTCGAGATCGGCATGGAGTTCGCCGCCAGGGCCGCGATCGTCATCGACAACGCCCGCCGGTTCAGCCGGGAGCGCGCCACCGCGCTGACCCTGCAGCGCAGCCTGCTGCCCAACCGGCTCACCCACCCGTCCTCGGTCGAGGTCCGGCACCGGTACCTGCCCGGCAGCAAGCTGGTCGAGGTCGGCGGCGACGGGTATGAGTCGATCGCCCTGCCCGGCGGCCGGGTCGCGTTGATCGTCGGCGACGTGGCCGGGCACGGCGTCAAGGCGGCCGTCACGATGGGCCGGCTCCGCACCGCGCTGCACACCCTGGCCAACCTGGACTATCCGCCGGCCGACGCCCTGCACGTGCTGCACGAGTTGATGATCGAGCTGGGGGAGCAGGAGCCGCATTTCGCGACCTGCGTCTACGGGGTCTACGACGCCACCACCGGCATTCTCGAGATCGCCTCGGCCGGGCACCTACCGCCGCTGCTGCTGCGGGCCGACGGGACGACGGAGTACCTGGACCTGCCCGACGCGCCGCCGCTGGGCGTCGCCGGTGGCAACCCGATCGAGAGCCGCGAGTTCGCCGTCGAGGACGGCAGTATTTTCGTCATCTACACCGACGGCCTGGTGGAGTCGCGCGGCCGCGACATCGACGACGGGCTGGCCAGGCTCAAGAACCTGTTCGACGCCTCGGCGCTGGAACGACCGATGGAGGATCTGGCCAAGGCGTCGCTGGCGGGGGTCTACGACGACCACAACCGTGACGACATCGCACTGCTGATCGCCCGGCTGCGCTGCCTGCCGGCCGACCGGCGGGCCTCCTGGACGCTGCCCAAGGACCCGGCGGCCGTCCGGCGGGCGCGGGGCCTGGTCCGGACCCAGCTGGAGGTGTGGGGTCTGCAGGACCTCAGCTACACGACCGAGCTGATCGCCTCCGAGCTGATCACCAATGCGGTCCGCTACGGTCCCGACTCGGTCGAGCTGCGCCTACTCTGGGAGCGGACCCTGTTCATCGAGGTCACCGACCGGTCGGCGGCCCTGCCCCGGCTGCGGCGGGCGTCCGACGACGACGAGGGCGGCAGGGGGCTGCTGGTGATCAGTGAGCTGTCCAAGCGCTGGGGCACCCGCCGCACCGCCCTGGGCAAGGTGGTCTGGTGCGAGCTGGAGATCCCCGGCGCGGAGCCCGAGGACAGCCTGCTGACCGCGACCTGGCCCGGCGAGGAGCACCACACCGAGGAGCACCACACCGACGGGGTCCCGGTCGGGCTACAGTGACTCGCGCCACCGGGATGTGATCGGCAGCCGCCGGTCGCGGCCGAAGTTCTTCTGGGTGATCTTCGGGCCCGGCGGGTACTGGCGGCGCTTGTACTCCGCGCCGTCGACCATCCGGATCACCCGTTCCACCAGGACCGGGTCGTGTCCGTTGGCGATCAGAGCGTCCCGGCCCAGGTCCCGCTCGACATAGTCGGCCAAAAGCGCGTCCAGGACGGCGTAGTCGGGAAGCGAGTCGGTGTCCATCTGACCCGGGCTCAGCTCGGCCGACGGGGGCTTGTCGATGCTGTTGGCCGGGATCGGCGGCTCCACGAACCGGTGCAGGAACGGCCCGGACCGGCCGGCCTGGGTGTTGCGCCAGCGGGCCAGCGCCCACACCAGGGTCTTGGTCAGGTCCTTGATCGGGCCGTAGCCGCCGGCCGAGTCGCCGTACAGGGTCGAGTAGCCGACCGCGAGCTCGCTCTTGTTGCCGGTGGTCAGCACCAGGTGCCCGTGCTGGTTGGACAGGCCCATCAGGATGTTGCCGCGGATCCTGGCCTGCAGGTTCTCCGCGGCCAGGCCGGTCAGCTCCAGCTCACCCTCATAGGCTGCGACGAGCTCGCGGATCGCGACCGTCCGCGAGTTCAGGCCCTGCCGCTTGACCAGGTCCTCGGCGTCGCTGATCGAGTGGTCGCTGGAGTACCGCGACGGCATCAGCACCACGTTCACGTTCTCGGGCCCGATGGCGTCGGCGGCGATCGTGGCGACGAGCGCCGAGTCGATCCCGCCGGACAGTCCGAGGATGACCGTGCGGAACCCGTTCTTGCGGACGTAGTCGCGGACCCCCGTGACGAGCGCGCCGTACACCTCGGCGGCGTCGTCGAGCAGCGGGGTGATCTCGGGCTCGGCCGCCGGGACCGGCGGGATGCCGCTGGGCGGGCTGAGGACGCTGCGGGCCACGGTGAGGCCGTCGGTGGCCAGGTCACCGGTCGTGAGCGAGGGATGGGCGGGTGTGACGGTCAGGTCGGTGACGAGCAGGTGCTCGGCGAACTGCGGGGCGCGGGCCAGCAGCTCGCCGTCCGCGCCGACGATCAGCGAGCCGCCGTCGAAGACCAGCTCGTCCTGGCCGCCGACCATGTTGACGTAGGCGAGCGGGCAGCCGGCCTCCTGGGCGCGGCGGGCGCACAGCTCCAGCCGGGCGTCGTCCTTGCTGCGCTCGTACGGCGAGCCATTGATCACCAGGAGCAGCCCGGCGCGGGCGGCGGCGGTCGCGCCGACCGGGCCGCCGTCCTGCCACAGGTCCTCGCAGATCACGGTGGCGACGTCGACGCCCTCGATCCGGACGACCGGCAGCCGGTCGCCGGGCACGAAGTAGCGGAACTCGTCGAACACCCCATAGTTGGGCAGGTGGTGCTTGGCCGACTTGGTGACGACCTGCCCCTCGTGCAGCCAGGCCAGCGCGTTGAGCGGGGCCCCCGCGGGCTGCCCGAGCCGGGCGAGCGTGACGGTGCGGCGGTCCAGGAACCCGACCACGACCGGCAGATCGCCCAGGCCTTCGCGTTCCAGCCGCAGGGCCAGCTCCTCGAGGGTCTGCTGGGAGGCCTCCACGAACGACTTGCGGAGGGCCAGGTCCTCGACCGGGTAACCGGTCAGGACCATCTCGGGGAACGCCACCAGGTGAGCGCCGGCCGCGACGGCCTTCCGTGTCCATTCGATCACCAGGTCGGCGTTGCCTGCGAGGTCGCCGACGGTCGGGTTGACCTGGGCCAGTGCGATGCGAAGTTGAGCCACCCTCACAGCCTAGGACACGACCCCCCCGTATCGTCAAACTGACGATAAGCAGGCGCCTTGGTACACCGACCCGAAACCGCGCATCGCCCAGCCCGCGCGGCCGAAGGCCGGAACCGAACCCGGGGAGCCCTGGCCCGACAAGCGCGAACTACAGCACTTCGATGTACCGCTTGCGCTCGTACTCGGTGACCTGGCGCCGGTAGTCCTCCCACTCGGCGCGCTTGTTGCGGAGAAAAAAGTCGAACACGTGCTCGCCGAGCACGTCGGCGAGCAGCTCAGAGCGTTCCATGCACTTGATGGCCTCGTCCAGGCTCTGCGGGAGCGGCTGGATGCCCAGGACCCGGCGCTCGGCGGGGGTCAGCGCCCAGACGTCGTCCTCGGCGCCCGGAGGCAGCTCGTACCCTTCCTCGATGCCCTTGAGGCCGGCTCCGAGGATCGCCGCGAAGGCCAGGTAGGGGTTGCAGGCGCTGTCGAGTGACCGGAACTCGATCCGGGTCGCGTGGCCCTTCTGCGGCTTGTACATCGGGACCCGGACCAGCGCCGAGCGGTTGTTGTGCCCCCAGCAGACGTAGGAGGGGGCCTCGCCGCCGGAGCCCGCGTCGGCTCCGACGCCGCCCCACAGCCGCTTGTAGGAGTTGACCCACTGGTTGCAGACCGCGGTGATCTCCGGCGCGTGCCTGAGCAGCCCGGCCACGAACGACCGACCGACCTTGGACAGCTGGTACTCGGCACCCGGCTCGTAGAAGGCGTTGCGGTCGCCTTCGAACAGTGACATGTGGGTGTGCATACCCGAACCGGGGTACTCGGTGAACGGCTTGGGCATGAAGCTCGCCCAGACGCCCTGTTCCAGGGCGACCTCCTTCATGACCAGGCGGAAGGTCATGATGTTGTCGGCGGTGGTGAGGGCGTCGGCGTAGCGCAGGTCGATCTCCTGCTGGCCGGGCGCGCCCTCGTGGTGGCTGAACTCCACCGAGATGCCCATCGACTCGAGCATCGTGATCGCGTTGCGCCGGAAGTCGTGCGCGGTGCTGTGCGGGGTGTGGTCGAAGTAGCCGCCCTGGTCGACCGGCTCGGGCCGCTCACCGTCCTGGGGCAGGCCCTTGAACAGGAAGAACTCGATCTCAGGGTGGGTGTAGAAGGTGAATCCAAGGTCGGCGGCCTTGCTGAGCGTGCGCTTGAGCACGTACCGCGGGTCGGCGAAACTCGGCGTGCCATCGGGCATCAGGACGTCGCAGAACATGCGGGCGACACCGGGTGCCTCGGCGCGCCACGGCAGCACCTGGAAGGTCGACGGGTCCGGTTTGGCCAGCATGTCGGCCTCGTAGACCCGGGCGAAGCCCTGGATCGCGGAGCCGTCGAAGCCGATGCCCTCGGCGAAGGCACCCTCGAGTTCCGCGGGGGCGACCGCGACTGACTTGAGGAAACCGAGCACGTCGGTGAACCACAGCCGGATGAAACGGATGTCGCGCTCTTCGAGCGTACGGAGCACGAACTCCTGCTGACGGTCCAAAACCATCTCCTTCGATGCAAGCCTGCTTACCCGGGCCAGGACGTTTCCGCTGTTCAGCCGCACGTCCGGTCACTGTGACAGTGTGCCCTGCCGGTGTTTCCCCAACGTTACAAACCTATCCGTCGGCGATCGGCGGCGAGTGAAGAGGGTTGGCCCGGCCGATTCAGCGCTATTTTCGTCTTGTGACGACCATCTGTGTGCCTTATCACCTGGACGAACACCTCCCCGGGCTCGTCTTCCCCGTGGTCCCCGACCAGACGGTCACGGTGCAGCTCGCCCCCGGCCCGTCCTGGAAGCGCATGGCCGTGCTGTACGACACGGTCGCCGAGGTCGTGGCGGAGACGGTGCGGGCCGGCGAGGTCCCGCTGGTCGCCTCGGGGGACTGCACGACCGCCCTCGGCACGGTCACCGGCCTGCAGCGGGCCGGGATCAGCCCCTCGATCGTCTGGTTCGACGCCCACGGCGACGTGCACACCCCCGCCACGACCACCTCCGGCTATCTCGGCGGGATGCCGCTGCGGCTGCTCGTCGGCGCGTGCCCGGAGGTCATCGCGGATCTGCTGGGCCTCAAGCCGGTGCCCGAGGACCTGGTGACGCTCGTGGACGGCCGTGACCTGGACCCGCCGGAGGCCGAGTTCCTCGCCGGCTCCGGGATCGAGCACTGCGGGGTCGCCGAGCTTCGGCTGCCCGAGGGCCCGCTCTACCTGCATGTCGACTTCGACGTGGTCGATGGCGAGGAGCTGCCGGGACTGCTCTACCCGGCTTCCGGCGGCCCGCCGATGAGCGCCGTGGCCGAGGCGGTGCGCGAGGTGGTCGCGACCGGCCGAGTCGTCGCGTTCGGAGCGGCCTGCACCTGGTCGCCGAAGGCCGGGACGGCCGAACTGGTGCAGCCGATCATCAACGAAATTTGACCGTTCGATCGCCGGAGCGGGTCCGTTCGGTCACCTAACGTGATCAGCATGTCGACGACTGAGCTGCAGGACCGGAAGCTGGACCGGGCGTTCGATCACCTGGACGCCGACCGCGACGACGTGATCGCACGCGACGACCTGGTGGGCCTGGGGGCCAGGGTGCTGCTCGGGTTCGGCGAGCCGCCGACTTCGGTCCGCGGCCGGACCCTGCTGGACAACTTCGACCAGATGTGGGCCGCGCTGCTGGCCCGGCTCGACCTCGACGGCGACCACCGGATCTCCCGGGAGGAGTTCCGGCGCGGCATGGCTGCGGCCTTCATCGACGGCCCCGACTACGAGCCGGCGTTCCGGCCCGCGGCGCAGGCCCTGGCCCGGATGTGCGACATCGACGGCGACGGCATGGTCGACCCGGGGGAGTTCCGGATCCTGCAGACCGCCTACGGCACCGCCGAGGGCGACATCGCGATGGCCTTCAACGCCCTCGACACCGACCGCGACGGCCGGGTCAGCGTCGCCGAGCTGGTCGCGGCCGCCCAGGACTACTACACCGGCGACGACCCCGAAGCCGGTGGCAACTGGCTCTTCGGCCGGATCTGACCGATGGACGCCACACTGCTGCTGCCCCTGACTGAATGCGTGCCCGGCCTGGCTGTCCCCTGCCGGATCCACGAGGAGATCTGGCAGATCGGTGAGGACACCGGCGCGTGGGCCCGCAACAGCGGTCTGGTCCTCGGCGACCCTGACACCACCCGGCTGGGCCGGGGCCGGTTCGGGCGAATGGCCGCCCGGATCTTCCCGGAGGCCCCGGCCGACCGGGTCGTGCTGTTCGCCAAGTGGCTGACCTGGCTGTTCGCGTTCGACGATGCCCGCGACGAGGGACCCCTGGGCGGTTCCGCCACCGCGATCGACGCCCTGTACTCCGACCTGTGGAAGGCGGTGCGTCGGCGTGCGGCCAGGCCGGGGGCGGGCCCGCTCGAACTTGCCCTGGCCGAGCTCTGGCGGGAGAGCGCCGCCGAGATGGGCTCGGACTGGCGGCGCAGGTTCACCGGCCATCTGGACGCGCACCGCGCGGGCTGCCTGGAGGAGGCCGTCAACCGCCGCACCGGCAGCGCGCCCGCGCTGGAGGACTACCCGCTGCTCCGCCGCCGCACCAACGGCCTGTTCATGTTCGACCTGGCCGAGCCGGTTCTGGGCGTGGAGGTTCCGGAGTCGGTGGCGGTGTCCCGGGCCTGGCTGAGCCTGGTCGACGGGACCAGCGACGTCATGGCCTGGTGCAACGACGTCGCCTCCTTCACCCAGGACAGCGACCCGTGCAACTACGTGATCGTCGCGATGCGGTCGCTGGGCCTGACCGCCGAAGCCGCGGTGAACTGGGTCAACGAGCGGATCCTGGTACGAGCCCAGGACGTCCAGGCCGCCGCGAGATCCCTTCCGGCGGAATTCACCCGGCTCAGGGTCGACCCGGTGACCGTGCGGGAGGTGAGCAGACTCGTGTGCGGGCTGCTGGGCGCTCCCCGGGCACACCTCGACTGGCTGCTGGAATGCGGCCGATACAAGGACCCGGCTCTTGTCCTCCCGCCCCGCCCGGCGGGCCAGACCCTGTCCGTCCTGCTGCCGTCCTGACACGATTCCGATCAAGACGCCTCTGACCTGGATCCCCGGGTCAGATTCCGAGCTCGCCCATCCTGCTCCACCCGGTGGCACCCTCGATCACGGTGCTGACGATGTCGGGCGCGCGCTGGACCAGCGGACGCATCCGGTCCAGTGCCGCCTTGAAGTGGGCGGAGTTCACATGGGCCGCGGCGGCGTCATCCTGGAACGCCTCGACCAGCACGTAGGTGTCCGGCTCCTCGAGGCTGCGCGACCACTCGAACCACAGGTTGCCC
>JBDSTJ010000268.1:0-15539 GCA_039928335.1 Streptosporangiaceae bacterium
ATCACGCTGGGCCTGGACGACCCCGACTGGGCCCGTTCGGTCGCCGGGACCGGGGTGCCCGCCCCGTCCCAGCTCGTCGCCGACAGGGAACTGATCGATCTGGGCGACCGCCTGGTCGAACTGCACCACCTCGGCCGCGGCCACACCTCGCACGACCTGCTCGTGCACGTGCCCGACAGCGGCGTGCTGTTCGCGGGCGACCTGGTCGAACAGGCCGGTCCCCCGTCCTACGGCTCCGACAGCTTTCCGCTCGACTGGCCGCTGACCCTCACCCGGCTGCTGGAGCTGCGGCCCGAAGTGATCGTTCCAGGCCACGGCACACCCGTGGACCGGCAGTTCGCCGAGGACCAGCGGGACGCCGTCGCGGCGGTCGCGCACGGGATCAGGGAGGCCTACGACTCCGGCTACGACCCGATCAAGGCCCTGACCGCCCTCACCTGGCAGTACGACCCGCTCGTGCTCATGCACGCCCTGACCCGCGGCTACCTGCACCTGGCCGGGAAGTGACCGCGGGTCAGTCCCTGGTCGTCTCTTTTCGCACGGGCTAAGGTCGGTCCCGTGGACTACGGGAACGACGTGCTGGCCGGGAACTGGCGGCTGCCGAAGCGTGGCACCATCCCTCTGGTCGAGGCCGAACGGGAACTGGTCGTCGAGGACCCCGACAGCGGGTTCTGCGGCGCGGTGGTGGCGTGCGGCAAGGAAGAGGTGACCCTGGAGGACCGCTTCGGCAAACGCCGGGTGTTCCCCCTGGCCAAGGCCGGTTTCCTGATCGACGGCAGACCCGTCACCCTGGTCCGGCCGGTGCCGAAGTTGTCGGGTCGGGCTCCCCGCTCGGCCTCGGGTTCGATCGCGGTGCACCACCACCGGGCCCGGGTCGCCCGGGAGAGCCGGATCTATGTCGAGGGCCTGCACGACGCCGAGCTCGTCGAGAAGATCTGGGGCCACGACCTGCGGGTCGAGGGCGTCGCCGTGGAGTTCCTCGAGGGCATCGACGACCTCACCGCGATCGTCGCGGAGTTCGAGCCGTCCCCGGACCGGCGGCTGGGCGTCCTGGTCGACCATCTGGTTCCCGGCTCCAAGGAGTGGCGGATCGCCGAGCAGATCGAGTCGCCCGACGTCCTGGTCACCGGGCACCCGTTCGTCGACATCTGGCAGGCCGTCAAACCGCAGGCGCTGGGGATCAGGGCGTGGCCGCAGGTGCCCCAGGGGTTCGACTGGAAGACCGGCATCTGCGCCGGACTGGGCTGGCCCGGCAACACCGGGGCGGCCTGGAAGCGGATCCTCGGCGCGGTGAACACTTTCGCGGACCTGGAACCAGAACTGCTGGGCCGCGTCGAAGAGTTGATTGACTTCGTGACCGCCCCAGAGGAGTGATCTGTTTGTCTCCCCGTCTCTTCCGCAGCGCCCCGCCCCGGGCGCAGTCGACCGTGCAGTTCCCGCCCGGTTTCGCTGCAGGGACGCACGGCGGGAACACCACGCCCGACGAGCGCCAGTGGGCGCTGACCGCCTACGTGGGCCAGTTCCTGCTGTGGGTGCTGCCGCCGCTCTACATCTACCTGACCAAGAAGCGCCGCTCCCGGTTCGCCCTGCACCACTCCCGCCAGGCGCTCAACCTGGCGCTGACCACCGGGATCGTCTTCGCGGCCGCCATCGGACTGTCCCAGCTGGCCCCGGCGTTCCTGTGGGTGGCCATGGGCTGGGTGGTGCTGTCCATGGTCGTCGTCGTATGGAGCGCGACCAAGGTCAACCAGGGCTCCTGGCACCGGATCCCCAAGATCATCGCGTTGCCGTTCCTCAGGTGAGGTCCCGGACGACCGCGTCCGCCAGCAGCCGGCCCCTGAGGGTCAGCACGGCGCGGTCGCCCCGGATCTCCACCAGGCCCTCCTGCCTGCGCACCTGCTCGAGGTCGAGCAGGTGCAACGGGCAGCCGGCCCTCAGCCTGAGCTCCAGCAGGATCCGCTCGATCTTCCTGGTCTCCTCGTCGAGGATCTCCCGCCCGTGGGCCGGGGTGAGGTCCTGCTGGAGCCGCTGGGCGTACGCCGCCGGGTGCTTGACGTTCCACCAGCGGGTGCCGCCGACGTGGCTGTGCGCGCCGGGCCCGGCACCCCACCAGTCGGCACCCTGCCAGTACAGGACGTTGTGCCGGCACTCGCCGCCCGCCCTGGCCCAGTTGGAGATCTCATACCAGTCCAGGCCGTGCGCGCCGAGGATCTCCTCGGCCATCAGGTAGCGGTCGGCCATCGCGTCGTCGTCGGGCTCGGCCAGCTCCCCACGCCTGACCTGCGCCGCCAGCTTCGTGCCCGCCTCGACGATCAGTGCGTAGGCCGAGATGTGATCGGGCCCCGCCGCCATCGCTGCCGCCAGCGACTCGCGCCAGTCCTGGTCGCTCTCCCCCGGCGTGCCGTAGATCAGGTCGAGGTTCACGTGCTCGAACCCCGCCGCCCGGGCCTGCGCGACGACCAGCGGCACCCGGCTGGGCGTGTGGGTGCGGTCCAGCGCCCTGAGCACGTGCTCCTTGGCGCTCTGCATCCCGTAGGAGACCCGGGTGAACCCGGCGGACCTGAGGCCCTGCAGGTAGGCGAGATCCACGGTCTCGGGGTTGGCCTCGGTGGTGACCTCGGCCCCCGCCGCCAATCCGAACTCGTCCCTGACCGCCTTGAGGATGCGGCCGAGGTCCCCGGGCGGCAGGAGCGTGGGCGTCCCGCCGCCGACGAACACCGTCTCGACCGGCAGGTCGACGTCCCCCAGGACCCGCCGGGCCAGCCGGACCTCCTGGACGACGGTGTCGGCGTAGGAGTCCCGTGAGGCACCGGGCCCCAGTTCGGGCGCCGTGTAGGTGTTGAAGTCGCAGTATCCGCACCGGGTCACACAGAACGGCACATGCACGTAGAACCCGAACGGCCGGCTCCCGAGCCCGGCCAGCGCGCTGGTCGGCAATGACCCGTCGGCAGGGACGGGATCACCGTCAGGCAGATGCGAAGGCATCCCCACAGTGTGCCTCCTGCGCGGAGCGGAGGTGGCGGCAGCAGGGCGCTCTGTCCGTGAAGGTCCTTCGGGGTCGGCCGGGCCGCTAGGCCTCGCGCGGGTAGGTGTTCGTGACCGTGGTCAGGATGATCACCGAGTCGGCGAGGGCGGTCACCGCGTGCCGCTCCTGCGGAACGGCGTGGACCTGCCCGGCGGCGATGTCCAGATTGCCGCTTTCGCCGCTCAGCCGGACCTGGCCCTGAAGTACCTGCACGCTGGCGGCCGGCGGAGCGTTGTGCTCCTCCAGCGCCGAGCCCGAGGTCAGCGCGATGACCGTCTGCCTCAGCGGGCCGTCGTTGAGGAACAGCTGCGCGCTGCGGCCATGCGGGTCCGTCCTGGCCTTGGCGAGGTGATCCTGGGACAGAGTGTTCAGATCTTCCATACCCGACGTCTTACCTGGATTCAGGCCCGCAAACCTCCGCAGAGCCGTCGGAACTCGGTCACGTCGTGCGCGGAGAAGATCGTGATCTCGTCGCCATGGGCGGCCGACAACTGCTGCAGGCGGCGCTGGTTGCGGTGCCTGCTCTTCCCGTCGACCTGGACGACGTTCTGGAAGAACCGAAGGCCGGGAGTGGAGAAGGGCTTGACCGGGTCGACCTCGCCGTGGAAGAAGTAGGCGTCCCCGGCGTGCAGCAGCCAGTGTTGGCCGGTGTTCACCGCGACGCCCACGTGGCCTCGGGTGTGCCCCTGGAGCGGAACGAGCAGAAGGTCGTCAGGCAGGCCGTCCAGCTTCCGCACCGCCTCGAAACCGAACCAGCGCTCGCCCTCGGTCAGCTCGTGGACCGCCCAGGCGGGATCGTGCGCCCACTGGACCCTGCGGTAACGGGCCTTCTCCCGGGCCGTCGGGGACATCGCGGCCCGGTACTCCGGCCCGTACACATGGATCTTCGCGTGCGGAAAGTCGGCGATTCCGCCCGCGTGGTCGAGATCGAGATGGGTGAGCACGATGTGGCGGACGTCCGCAGCCTTGAACCCGAGGGCCGCCAGCTGCCGTACGGCGGTCTCGGCAGGGTCCAGCACCGGCCGGGTCGCCTGGACGAAACCCGCGCCGAGCGCCCTGGGGTCGGCGATGGAGTCCAGGCCCAGCCCCGTGTCGACCAGCACGAGGCCGTCCCCGGTCTCGATCAGCAGGCAGTGGCAGATGATCGAGCCGGCCTTCAGCAGTGGTCCCTCGCCGTTGACCAGCCGGGCGGACGGGGGACGCATCGTGCCGCAGTTGAGGTGGTGAACACGCATGCCGGCAGACTACTTCTTGGGCTTGTCCGCCGCGGAGCCGGTGGACAGGGCAGCGACGAAGGCCTCCTGGGGCACTTCCACCCGCCCGATGGTCTTCATCTTCTTCTTGCCCTCCTTCTGCTTCTCCAGCAGCTTGCGCTTGCGCGAGATGTCGCCGCCATAGCACTTGGCGAGCACGTCCTTGCGGATCGCCCGGATGTTCTCGCGGGCGATGACCCGGGCCCCGATCGCGGCCTGGATCGGCACCTCGAACTGCTGCCTGGGGATGAGCTCCTTAAGCTTGAGCGTCATCATCAGGCCGTAGTCGCGCGACTTGTCGGTGTGCACGATCTGGCTGAAGGCGTCGACGGACTCGCCCTGGAGCAGGATGTCGACCTTGACCAGGTCGGAGTCCTGCTCGCCGTGCGGCTCGTAGTCGAGGCTGGCGTAGCCGCGCGTACGCGACTTGAGCTGGTCGAAGAAGTCAAAGATGATCTCGCCGAGCGGCAGGGTGTACTTGATCTCGACGCGGTCCTCCGACAGGTAGTCCATGCCGAGCAGCACGCCGCGCCGCCCCTGGCACAGCTCCATGATCACGCCGATGAACTCGGCCGGCGCGAGCACGGTCGCCTTGACGATCGGCTCGAACACCTGCTTGATCTTGCCGTCGGCGGGGTACTCGCTGGGGTTGGTGACGATGTGCTCCGCGCCGTTCTCCATCAGCACCCGGTAGATGACGCTGGGCGCGGTGGAGATCAGCTGGAGACCGAACTCGCGCTCCAGCCGCTCCCGGACGATCTCCATGTGGAGCAGGCCGAGGAACCCGCAACGGAACCCGAAGCCCAGCGCCAGCGAGGTCTCCGGCTCGTAGGCCAGGGCCGCGTCGTTGAGCTGGAGCTTGTCGAGGGCGTCGCGCAGGTCGGGGTACTGGTCGCCGTCGATCGGGTAGAGACCCGAATAGACCATCGGGCGGGGGTTGTCGTAGCCGCCGAGGGACTCCTTGGCGGGCTTGGACGACATCGTCACGGTGTCGCCGACGCGGGCCTGACGGACGTCCTTGACACCGGTGATCAGATAGCCGACCTCGCCGACGCCCAGGCTCTCCATCGGCACCGGGTCCGGCGAGATCACGCCGACCTCGATCGTCTCGTGGGCGTTGCCGGTCGACATCATCAGCGACTTCTCGCGCCGGGTCAGCCGGCCGTCGACCACCCGGACATAGGTCACAACACCCCGGTAGGTGTCGTACACCGAATCGAAGATCAACGCACGGGCGGGTGCGTCGGGGTCACCGACCGGGGCCGGAACATCCCTGATGATCTTGTTAAGGAGCTCGCCGACGCCGACCCCGGTCTTGCCCGACACCCGGAGCACCGAGTCGGGGTCGCAGCCGATGATGCCGGCGATCTCCTCGGCCACCTTCTCCGGCTGGGCGGCCGGCAGGTCGATCTTGTTGAGGACCGGGATGATCTCCAGGTCCGCCTCGATCGCCATGTAGAGGTTGGCCAGGGTCTGCGCCTCGATGCCCTGGGCCGCGTCGACCAGCAGGACCGCGCCCTCACACGCCGCCAGGGACCGGGACACCTCGTAGGAGAAGTCCACGTGCCCCGGAGTGTCGATCATGTTGAGCACATGGTCGTTCCAGGGCAGCCGGACCGCCTGGCTCTTGATCGTGATGCCGCGCTCGCGCTCGATGTCCATCCGGTCCAGGTACTGAGCCCGCATGGACCGGGCGTCGACCACCCCGGTGAGCTGCAGCATGCGGTCGGCCAGGGTGGACTTACCATGGTCGATGTGCGCGATGATGCAGAAGTTTCTGATCACCGCGGGATCGGTGTAGTTCGGTACGGGCGGCACTCGGATCCTTGTTGGTCGGCCTAGATCTTGCGTCTACCATGGTCCCATGTCCGGGCCGATGCTCTGGTCCACCGGATTTGTTGGTAGGCTGCCTCTCTGCGTGTGGCGCGTGTGTCTCCGTGCCCGTAGGTTCCGTCGGCTGCCGGGATCTCCGCGCCCCATCCGTACGTACGACTGACATTTATTGAGGCTTCTTCGTGGCGAACATCAAGTCCCAGATCAAGCGGAACAAGCAGAACGAGAAGGCGCGCCTGCGTAACAAGGCCGTCAAGTCGGAGCTGAAGACCGCGATCCGCCAGTTCCGCGAGGCCGCGGCCGGCGGCGACGCCGACGCGACCACCACCGCGCTGCGCAACGCCACCCGCAAGCTGGACAAGGCCGCCAGCAAGGGTGTCATCCACAAGAACCAGGCCGCCAACCGCAAGTCGGCGATCGCCAAGCTCGCCGTCCCGGCCGGCAAGTAAGTCCGACCGAAAGGCCGTCTCCCCCCTCGGGGAGGCGGCTTTTCGCATGCCGGAAACAATGCGGAGGCGCGCGCCGCGGCGGCTCCGTACCATCGGTGACATCATGAACGACATCCCTACGGTGAAGGTCTCCCGTTACCTTTCCCGGCATCTTCGACATCGGCCGGACAGCATCGGCCTCACTCTCGGCCCGGGAGGCTGGGTCACCGTCGAGGCGCTCTTGGCCGCCTGCGCCAGGCACCGTCTGCCGATCACCCGCGAAGAGCTCGAGCACGTGGTGGCCGCCAACGACAAGAAGCGCTTCGCCTTCTCGCCCGACGGTCTGCGCATCCGCGCCAGCCAGGGCCACTCCGTCCCCATCGACCTGGGCCTGGTACCGGCCGAGCCGCCGCCGCTGCTCTTCCACGGCACCGTCGCGACCCACCTCGACCAGATCAGGGACGAAGGCCTGAAGCCGATGAACCGGCACGACGTGCACCTGTCAGCGGACACCCAGACGGCCGTAGGAGTCGGATCCCGCCGGGGCAGGCCCGTCGTCCTCACCATCGACGCAGCCGCGATGGCCGCAGCGGGTCACCTCTTCCGGGTCAGTGACAACGGTGTGTGGCTGGTCCCGTCGGTACCGCCCGAGTTCATCAGCTGATCGAGGACCGCGCCGCGGACGTCCTTCCAGGTGAGCGTCGGCACCACCCAGTCCGGGGCCGGCTCGGCCTGCGGCCCGAACAGATAGCGGTTCGGCACGATGTCACGGATCGCCCGGTGCACGTCCATCCGGTCGTCGATCATGTGCGTGATCCCGAGCTCCGCGCAGTGCGGGGCCTTCTCAGCCCGCAGCCGGCAGTACCGGATGTTCGTGCGCGCGATCCCGGTCCGGTCGTAGAAGTCGAAGTGGTCCAACCACGCGAGCGACCGGGGCTCCCCCCACTCGCTGACCCGTGAAATCACCCAGGCCTGGCCGTCGAATCTTTCCACCAGCTCCGTCAGCACCTCGAAAGCGCCCTCAATCGCCGGCATGTCCCGCGGATCGTCCAGGAACACCCTGCCCTGCCCGTTGCGGGTCGCCCCCACGACCACCCGGCCCAGGTCCACGCCGAGTCTCGGCTTCCCCATATCGCCCATGTCCTCTACCCTGCCTCACCCAGTGCTCCACCGCCTTCGAAACCCACACGATCTGCGTCACAGATCACCACCACCGGGCAGTGCTTGCCTGGTGGTCGACCGTCCAGGTGCCGCGGACAGGGTCAGCGGCCTCGAGCGGCGACGATCTCAGCGACAGCTCGTTCCAGGGCATAGGCGGCATCGGCGCCGCCGCCCTTGATCGCGCCGTCGGTCTCGGCGACGACCGTGATGGCACGGCCCACGCCTTCGGGGGTCCAACCGCGGAGCTGCTTCTGGACGCGTTCGATCTTCCACGGCGGCATGCCGAGCTCTTTGGCGAGGGAGAAACCGGTGCCCCGGGCTCCGCCGACCTTGGCCAGGCCCCGGACGCCCTGCGCCAGTGCGCTGTTGATCAGTACGGCTGCGACCCCGGTGGCCAGAGCCCAGCGGAGCTGTTCCAGAGCCTCGGCGAGCCTGCCCTCAACGGCCAGGTCGGCGACGGTGAAGCCGCTGACCTCGGCTCTGCCCTGGTGGTAGCGGCTCACGGCGGCGTCGTCGATCTTGCCGTTGGTGTCGGCGACCAGTTGGCTGCAGGCGGCCGCGATCTCCCGGAGGTCGTTGCCGACGGCGTCCAGGAGCAGTTGGGAGGCGCTCGGAGTGATCGCGCCGCCGGCCCTGCGGATCTCCGCGCGCAGGAACTCCATCCGCTCCCCGGCCTTGGTGACCCTGGGGCAGGAGATCCTGCGGGCGCCTGCCTTGGACCAGGCGTCGACGAGGGCCTTGCCCTTCACCCCGCCGGCATGGGCGAGGATCATGACCATGTCACCGGACGGGTTCTGCACGTAGGCGGTGAACTCGGTCGCGAGGTCCTTGCCCAGGTCCTGGGCGTTGCGCAGGACGACGACCTTGCCGCCACCGAACAGCGAGGGCGAGGTCATCTCGGCCAGCCGGCCCGGCTCGAGCCCGTTGGGCACCAGGTCGATCACCTCGATGTCGGGATCGCCCCGGCGCGCCTCCCTGGTGATCTCCCCGATGGTTCGCTCGACGAGCAGTTCCTCATCACCCACGATCAGCGTCACAGCGTCCACGCACCACAGGATGTCATGGGGATCGGCGTGCTCGGGCGACGACCGTGATCCCGCCTCCCGGCACGCACACCGCGACCGCCCCGTCCCGGTCGGTGCGGTAGATCCGCGACCCTTTGAGCAGTTGGAGCGCCCGTGCCGAGGGATGCCCGTAGTCGTTGTGCGCCCCCACCGAGATGACCGAGATCCGTGCGTGCGCGGCCGCCAGGAACCCCGGCAGCTGTCGGCCGCTCCCATGGTGGGGAACCTTGAGCACGTCCACCTGCGGCACGAGCCCCTCGAGGCCTGCCTGCGCCTGCTCCTCGACGTCGCCTGCGAGCAGCACCGACAGCCCCGGCCACCGTGCCACGAGCACGACGCTCGCGTTGTTGACGGTCGTTCCCGAATCCTGCGGTGACACAGGTGCGCCCGGCGGTGGCCCCAAAACCTCCAGGGTGAGCGCCCCGACCGTCCAGCGCCGGCCGGGCTCCGCGGGACTCACCCCGGGGCGCGCGTCCTCGGTTCGCGGGCTGGGCACCAGCGTGCCGACGTGCCTGCCCCGGCTGACTCCCGCGAGCCCGCCGTCGTGGTCGAGGTGCGGGTGCGTGATGATCAGCAGCGGTACTTCGCGTACGCCCAGTTCGTCGAGGCAGCGGTCCATCAGCGCCGGGACCGGCCCGGTGTCGACCACGACCGCCTGGCGCGGGCCGGCGAAGAGGACCAGCCCGTCGCCCTGCCCCACATCGCACACGACGAACCGCCAGTCCCGCGGAGGCCAGCCCGGCGCGACCATGGGCACCACGACGGTCGCCAGGAGCAGCCCGACCGCCGCCGCAGCGGTCAGCCGGCGAAGCCAGGGCCGGCGCAGCGCGAAGCAGAGCGCCAGGAGCAGGACCAGCAGGAGTACGGCCCCGGCCGCACCCTGTTTCCAAGGGAGGTTGGCGTAGGGCATCGCCGAAGCGGTGCGGGCCACCGCGATCACCCAGCCGACCGCCCAGCCCGCGGGACGGACGAGGAGTTGCGCGGCCGGCATGGAGATCAGCGCCACGACCGCGGTCGCGAACCCGAGCACCGTGGCCAGCGCGATCCCCGGCTCCGCCAGCACGTTCGCCCCGATCGCGACCAGGCTGACCTTTCCCGACAGCAGGACGACGATCGGCGCGACGGCGACCTCGGCGGCCGTGGCGATCGCGATCATCTCGGCGACCCGCCGGGGCAGCCCGCACCGCCTGAGATGATCCCGCCAGGGCGGCCCGAGCACGAGCAGCCCCAGCGTCGCCGAGGCCGAGAGCGCGAAACCGTAGGATCTCGCCAGCCCCGGATCCGCGAGCACCAGCACGATCACCGCCGTGGCGAGCGCCGGGATGCCCTGCCGTTCCCGCCCGGTCCACACCGCCACCAGGCCGATCAGGCCCATGACCGTGGCCCTCAGCACGCTCGGCTCCAGTCCCGCCACGAGCACGAAACCCAGCACCACGACCGCCGCGACCGGTGGCCCGCGCCGGTTGCCCAGCCCGACCCGCCGGGCCAGCCACAGGACCGCCAGGGTCAAGATTGCCAGATTCGCCCCACTGACGACCATGCAGTGCACCAGCCCGGCGTCCTTGAACTGCTCGGCCAGCCCGGGATCAAGCCCCGAAGTGTCCCCCACCACCATCCCCGGCAGCACCCCGCGCTGATCCGCGGGCAGCACGCTCGCCGCCTCCCGCAACCTCCGCCGCATCCCGGCTGCCAGCCGCTGCACCCGTGACGGCCCGTCGAGCACTGTCGGCCGCCCCCGCGCGAGTACCACCCCCGCCAGCAGCTCAGCATGATCAGACCGCTCCACCCGCCCCTGGATGCGCACCCGCTGACTCGGCAGCAGGTCCCGCCATTCCTGCCCCCGGGCGATGACCAGCACCGGCACCCGAACCCGGACCCACCCCCTGGCGACCTCCGTCCCCCGATCTGTCTCCCCACCTCCCGAGGCCACCGGCGCACCCGTGGGGTTCGTGGCCAAAGGTGCGCGGTCGGGGGCGGGGATGGCTTCGGCTCGGGCTCTGAGGGTGATGACTCCGCGCGCTCGGAGTTGGGGTGGTGACGTCAGGACGACCTCCAGGGAGGTCTGGACGTGGTGGTCCGCAGCGGCCCGGACCGGGCCTGACTCAACTGCCCGGACGCGCAGACCAGTGCCGGTGGCGGCGGCCGCGGTCAGCGCCAGCAGGACACCTGCCAGGGCCTGTCGGGTCAGGGTCAGGGTCCCTAGAGCCAGCACGGCCGCCAGGGCGGCGAGAACGCAGGCAGCGGCCACCGGGCAGCCCAGGAGCACGCCGGAGGTCAGCCAGACCACGGCGGCGGGGGCGACGAGCCGCAGGTCATGGCCGGGTTCGGGGGCGGCCTGCGCGGGCTCAGACACGGACCAGGGGACGCAGGTCCGCGAAGCGCCGTTCGCCGATGCCGGTCACCTCGCGGAGCTGGGAGACCTCATGGAAGCCGCCGTTGTGGGTGCGGTAGTCGATGATGCGCTGGGCCAGGACCGGGCCCACCCCGGGGAGTTGCTGGAACTGGTCGAGGGTGGCCGCATTGAGGTCCAAGGGTCCGGCGGAAGCACCCGGCGGTGCAGGGCCGGCGGCAGGCGTGGCGAAGGCGGGCAGAGCGGGAGCCCCGACCACGATCTGTTCACCGTCGATGATCTTGCGGGCCAGATTCAGCCCGCCGGGCGCTGAACCGGACCGTACCCCGCCGGCGGCCTTGATCGCGTCGGTCACCCGGGAGCCCGCGGGCAGGCTCACCACACCTGGCCGCCGCACCTTGCCCGCGACGTCCACGACGACCTCGGGCGCGAGGGAGGTGGCCCGGACCGCAGGGTGCTGCGAGAGCGCGACGGCGGGGCCGGCGGTCTCGGGCTGGGGCCGGGAGGACCAGAGCAGCACCCCGGCGGCGAGCGCGGCGAGCAGCCCGACCACGGCCAGAGCCCGCGCGCCGGGCAGGCCGGGGTCGAACCGCGCCAGCGAACGGGCCGTCCGCTGCCCGAGGTCCGGTGGCGGGTCGGGAACCAGCGGGCCGGACCGTAACGACGCGGCGGGCGGCGCCTGGCGGGAACCGAAGGACTCGGGCGGACCGTCGAAGAAGCTCATTCCCCGACGCTAGGCCGGATCCAGCCCCTGAAGCCAGCCGAACCGCGTTCTGTGGATAACCGGAGCGGAGCGATGACGACGCCGAGCATCCCGGGTCCAACGTGCGCGCCGATCGCGGGTCCGACCTCGCCCACGTGCAGGTCACGCAGCCGTGGTAGCCGGTCCCGCAACCGGGCGGCCAGTGTGTCGGCCCGGGCCGGGGCGGCCAGGTGCTGGACGGCCAGGTCGAGTTCCGCCTCACCCGCCAGCTCGATGATCAGTTCTTCGAGCCGGGCGATGGCCCGGGAGGCGGTGCGCACCTTCTCCAGCGGTGCGATCCGGCCGTCGGCGATGTTGAGCAGCGGCTTGACCATCAGCGCGGACCCCAGCAGGTTCGCCGCGGCGCCGATCCGGCCGCCCCGGCGAAGGTGCTCCAGGGTGTCCACGTAGAACAGTGACCGGGTCGCCGCGGCACGCGCCGAGACCGCGGCGCTCACCTCCTCGAGGGAGCCGCCGGCGGCGGCGGCCTGCGCGCCCGACAGCGCCGCGAAGCCCAGGCCCATGCCGAGCGTCCGGCTGTCGATCACGTGGACGGGGACGGAGCATTCCTCGGCGGCGAGTTGCGCGCACTCCACGGTCCCGGACATCGAACCGGACAGGTGCACCGAGACGATCCCGGAGGCCCCGGCTCCCGCGGCCGCTTTGAAGGCGTGCACAAACCGCTCCGGTGAGGGGCGCGAGGTGGAGACCGGCCGCCATTCGCGCAGCGCCCTGGCCGCGTCGTCCGCGGTCACATCGACCCCGTCGTCGTGCACGTCGCCACCGATGACGATGTTGAGCGGGATCACCGTGATGTCATGCCTGACGACCAGGTCATGGGGAAGGTATGCGGAGGAATCCGTGATGATGGCTACGCCCATGACTGCACCGTACTCCCAGCGCGTTATCTGCTCGTCACGGCCGCGTGTCCGACCTGCGTGTGCCCCGTGGTGTGGTCAGGCCTGGACCGGCGTGCCGCCCCGCCAGACGCGGAGCGCGCGCAGACCGTACGCCCAGGCGAAGGCACCCTCGTGGTCGGCGTCCCACAGCACGATGTCGGCGAGCTTGCCGCGCTGGAGCGAGCCGCGGTCCTGGACCCGGAGCGCGGCTGCTCCGCCGAGAGTCGCCGCGCGCAGGGCCTCGGTGACGCTCATGCCGAACATCGCGACGGCCAGGCCGACGACGAGCGGCATCGAGGTGATCCCGCACTCGCCGGGGTTGTGGTCGGTGCCGAGGGCGACGGACACGCCGCGGTCGAGCATCGCCCGCACCGGCGGGGTCCGGCCGTTGCGCAGGGCGTTGCCGGGGCAGACCGTCGCGGTGACTCCGGCGTGCGCCAGGGCCTTGATGTCCTCGTCGGTGGCCTCGGTGAGCAGGTCGGCGGAGGCGCAGCCCATCTCGGCCGCGACCTGGGCGGCGCCGGTGCGCTCGGTCATGCACGCGTGGATGCGGCCCTGCAGGCCGAACCGCTGGGCGGTGTGCAGCAGCAGCCGCGACTCCTCCGCGGTGAAGTGCCCGTCGCCGCAGTAGACGTCGAGGCTGTTGGCCCCGGCGGCCGCGGCGTCGCCGGCCCACTGGCGCACGGCGTCGACGTACTCGCGGCGGCGGCCGAAGTACTCGGGCGGAAGCACGTTGGCGGCCAGGAAGGTGGCGTGGATGCGCGGCATCGCCGGCTCGTTCTCGAGCGAGCGCAGCATCCGGATGTCGGCGAGCTCGCCGTCCCGGGTCAGGTGGAAGCCGGTCTTGGCCTCAACCGTGGTGGTGCCGCTGAGGATCCAGGTACGCAGCCGCTCCCGCACGCCGTTGCAGAGCGTCCAGGGGTCGGTGCCACGGGTGACGGTCACGGTGGAGGCGACGCCGCCACCGGCCGCGGCGATCTCCTGGGTCGACGCGCCGCTCGTGCGCATGGCCAGTTCGGCCCAGCGGTTGCCCGCGTAGACCGGGTGCGAGTGAGCGTCGATCAGGCCGGGGGTGACCAGGCCGCCGCCGAGGTTCTCCACATGGTCCACGTCGACGATGTCGTCGATCACGCCGGGCACGCTCTGGGGCAGATCGGAAGCCTGACCGGCCCAGATGATGCGTTCGTTGTGGATGAGGATGGCGGCGTTGCTGTAGAGATCGGTGCCCGTCCACAGGCGGCCGATGTTGGTGAGCAGTCGAACCGTCATGAGATCACCACCCGCCCGTACGGTGGGCTGGACACGGTGCCAACCGGTACGTCAGCAAGCACGTGTTCCATTCCATTGTTCGTTTCACCAAGCCAACCGGTCGGAGGGGCAATACCGGAGCGACAGGACCAGAGATATCGGTTTCGTCACGGTAGTGCACTGAAGGCCCGCCGTACAACCTCTTGCCAGGATACGTGGCGAAGCTCGGCGAAGTTCCCCACTCAGGGTCTCACAGCCCCCCGACTCTAGGGAAATTCTTCCGGATCCGTGGCCGGAATCCGGAAGAACTCCCTGTGGTCGGTCAGGCCGGAGCCACTTCGAAACGCTCGAGTTCCGCGGCGAGCGCGAGCGGAACGCGGGCGTGCAGGGCCGTGCCGTCGGCCAGGTGCTCGGTCTTGTAGACCTCGCCCAGCTCATGGATCCGCGCGACCAGATCGCCCCGGGAGTACGGCATCAGCACGTACACCTCACGGTCGGTCTGGGGCAGGTCGGCCTCGATCGCGGCGAGCAGCTCGTCGAAGCCCGCACCGGTATGGGCGGACACGACGACGCTGTGCGGCAGCAGCCGGTGCAGCCGCGCCAGCACGATGGGGTCGGCGACGTCGGCCTTGTTGATGACGACGATCTCGGCGACCTTGTCGGCTCCGACCTCGGCGAACACCTCGCGGACGGCCGTGAGCTGCGACTCGGGGTCGGGATCCGACCCGTCGATCACATGCAGGATGAGGTCGGCCTCGGCCACCTCCTCCAGGGTGGACCGGAAGGCCTCGACGAGCTGGTGCGGCAGGTGACGGACGAACCCGACGGTGTCGGTCAGCGTCAGCGCCCGGCCGTTGGGAGTCTGGCCCTTGCGCACGGTCGGGTCGAGGGTGGCGAACAACGCGTTCTCCACCAGGACGCAGTGCTTCTCGCGACGCTGCAGCCTGCCGAGCACCAGCGGGTCGGCGATGTCGGCCTTGTTGACCACCACGATCTCGGGAATGGCCGCTGCGCCGACTTCGGCGAAGACCGACCGCACCGCCGTCAGCTGTGACTCCGGGTCGGGGTGCGCGCCGTCGACCACGTGCAGGATGAGGTCGGCGTACTGCACCTCCTCCAGCGTCGAGCGGAAGGCCTCGACCAGCTGGTGCGGCAGGTGCCGGACGAAGCCGACGGTGTCGGCCAGCGTGAACTCCCGGCCGGACGGTGTCGAGGCGCGCCGGACTGTCGGGTCGAGGGTGGCGAACAGCGCGTTCTCGACAAGCACGCCGGCGCCGGTGAGTCGGTTGAGCAACGAGGACTTGCCCGCGTTGGTGTAGCCCGCGATCGCGACAGACGGCACCTTGTTGCGGACTCGCTCCTGCCGCTTGGTGTCACGCGCTGTCTTCATCAGCTTGATCTCGGCGGTCAGCTTGGACTTGCGGGCCCGGATCCGCCGCCGGTCGGTCTCGATCTTCGTCTCACCCGGACCGCGGGTGCCGACGCCACCGCCCGAGCCGCCCGCGCCACCGCCCTGGCGCGACAGCGACTCACCCC
>JBDSTJ010000269.1:0-4004 GCA_039928335.1 Streptosporangiaceae bacterium
CTGGCCCTGCCGCTGCTCGGCTTCCTCGTGCTGATCCGGCTGTCGGCGACGTTCGCGACCGCCTACAACCCCGGCAGGGCCCAACTGCAGGCGCTGATCCTGACGTCGATCACGATGTGCTGGCTGCTGCGCTGGTCGGCAGCGCGGCTGCGGGTGCCCCTCCTGCGGGTGCCCTTCCTGCGGGTGGGCCGTCTGGTCCCGGCCGTCGCGGCGGCGGCCTGCGTCCTGGTGTTCCTCGGCAGCAGCGGCCTGGCCGGGCTCGCCCTGGGCGGGCCGAGGGCCGCCGACCTCAGCGACGAGGGCGAGGACGCTGAACGGTTCGTGATGTCCGCGCCGGAACTGGCCGCCGCGCAGTGGCTCACCGGGCGGCTGCCCTACTCGGCGGACCGGGTCTATGCCGACCGGTACGGCCAGGTGCGGCTGCTGGCGGCGCAGGGCCCCGCGGTCCAGGTCCAGACCGACCTGACCCCGCTCACCCTCGACCGGCGGGCATGGATCTACGCGAGCAGGACCAACACGGTCAACGGCCGGGCCCGGTCACTGTTCGCCGGGAAGCTCGCCATCTATGCCTTCCCCGCCGGGTTCGTCGCCGACCACTACGACAAGGTGTACACCAACGGCCAGTCGGAGGTCTTCCACCGGTGATCCCCACCCTCAGCATCGTGATCGTCTGCAAGGACGAGCCGGCCCTGGCACAGACCCTGGACGGCGTCACCGCGCAGGCCGACGAGACCTGCGAGATCATCGTGGTGGACGCCTCGGCGGAACCCGCCGGCCCGGACCGGCCCGGTGTGCGGCTGCTCGCCTACACGCAACCGCCCGGCCGGACGGTGACCATCGCTCACCAGCGCAACGCGGGCGTGCAGGCGGCGACCGGCGAGATCGTGGTGTTCGTCGACGCCGGCTGTCTGCCCCGGCCGGGATGGCTGGCGCGGCTGACCGCGCCGATCCTCGCCGGTGCGGAGACCGTGGTGGCCGGGCTGACGGTGAGCCCGGGTGACCGGGACGGACTGTATGACGCGGGCGCGCGCGCCGCCGGCCCCTATCTGAGCGAGTGTCCGACCCTCAACCTGGCGTTCCGGCGCGACCTGTGCCTGCGCGTCGGCGGGTTCGACGAGTCCTTCGCCTACGGTTCCGACGTCGACTTCAGCTGGCGTGTCCAGGACGCGGGCGAACGCATCCGCAGCGCCCCCGACGCGGTCGTCAGCCACGACTGGGGCGGCCCCTGCCGGCAGGCCAGGCGCTCCTATGTGTACGGCCGGGCGCGTGCCCGGCTCTACCGTAAGCACCGGGCCCGCCGGGCGGGCCTGCTGCGCCGTGAGCCGATGGTCGTGGTCTACCCGCTGTTCCTGCTGGGCCTGCCGCTTACCCTGCTGTGGCCCTACTACCCGCTGCTGCTGGTCGTCCCGGCCTGGCGCAACCGGCGGCACGGCGTCGTCCGGACCCTCACCGACCACCTCCTGTACGGAGCGGGCGTGCTGAGGGAGCTCGCGGCCGGATGAGGCTGCTGGTCTTCCCCCGGGACGCCAACCCCTACCAGGAGTTGCTGTACGGGCCCATGCGCGGGCACGGAACCGAGGTCGTCCATGTCGGCGGGCTGACTCCGTCACGGACGCTCAACGTGCTCCTGCTGCCCTTCGAACTGGCCTGGGGGCGGATCCGCGGGGCCGGGGCGGTCCACCTGCACTGGGTGTGGGGGTTCGCCCTGCCGGGCCGCCGGATCTCCCAGGCCTGGTTCCTGGTCGTGCTCGGCACGATCCGTCTGCTCGGCCTGCCTCTGGTCTGGACCGCGCACAACGTCCTGCCGCACCGCCCGGTCTTCGCCGACGACGTGGCGGCCCGCCGGCTCCTGGTCCGCCGCTGCGACCTGGTCATCCTGCACACCCAGGCCACCGGTGCCGCTCTCGCCGCGCTCGGCGCACCCCCCGGCCGCGCGGTGGTCATCCCGCACGGCCCCTTCCCGGTGCGACCGCGTCCCGCTCCCGCAGGCCCCCAGGCCGAGGGGCCCGCACCTGCGGAGTCCGGTGGTGCGGGGTTCGGGGCGCGGACCTTTGTGCACGTCGGGCGGATCGAGCCGTACAAGGGGGTCGAGGAGCTGCTGGCGGCCTTCGCGGCGGTGCCGGGGCGGGCTCGGCTGGTGGTGGCGGGGGCGTGTGGTGATCCGGGGCTCGCCGCTCGGCTGCGGGCTGCCGCGGGGGAGCGGGTCGAGCTGCGGCTCGGGCATGTGCCGGAGGCGGAGCTCGGCGAGCTGCTGGCCTCGGCCGACGTCGTCGTGCTGCCGTTCCGCGCGATCGCGACCAGCGGCAGCGCCCTGCTCGTGCTGAGCCACGGCCGTCCGCTGCTCATTCCCGCCCACCCCACGCTCGCCGACCTGCCGGCCTTCCGCTATGACGGGACGGTCGAGGGGCTCGCCACCATGCTCACCGACCTCGCGGTCGTCGACCCGGCCGCGCTCGCCGCCGTCGCGGCGGCCGGCCGGGTGCACGCCCACCGCACCGGCTGGGACGAGATCGCGGCGCTGACCGGCGAGGCCCTGGCGAGTGTCGCGGCCCGTCGCAGGCGAGCGCTGTGGCCCGCGCTGGCGGGCAACGCCCTGCTGCGCGGCTCCTCGCTGCTGCTGGCCAACACCGTCGGGCTGGCCGTGCTCGGTTTCGCGTTCTGGTCGGTCGCCGCGCACGGCCACCCGCCGGCCGCCGTCGGCAGGCTCGCGGCCCTCGTCGCCGTCGTCACCATGCTGGCCGCGGTCGGCGGGCTCGGGCTGTCCAACACGATCCTGCGCGACCTCGGCGGCGAGGGCAGGCCCCGGATGCTCGTGGCCGCAGTCGTGGCCGCGGTGTCGTCGGCCGGAGCGCTGCTGGCCGCCGCGGCGTTCGTGGTGGTCGTGCCGTTGCTGCCGGTCGGGGGGGAACTCGAGCGGGGGCCGGGCATCGTCGCCCTCGTGGCCGCGCTGGTGGTGTGCACCGCCGTGGGCGGGCTGCTGGACGCCGGCCTGATCGCGCTGCGCGCGACCGAAGCGCTGCTGGCCAAGAACCTGGTGGGCGGGGTGTTGAAGCTGCTGGCCCTGCCCGCGTTCGCGTCGTTCGGCGCGGACGGTCTCGTGCTCGCCTACGCCGTCGGCACGGTCGTCGCGTGCCTGCTCGGCGCGGCGGCCCTCGCACCCCGGCTGCGCCCCGCACCGGCGGCGGCGCGGACCGCGAGGGGGCCGAGGTTCTCGGCCCGCAGCCACCTGGGCGTCGTGCTGGGCATCCTGCCGAGCACGGTCGTCCCGCTGCAGGTCCTGGCGTTGCACGGCGCGGGGCCGACCGCGTGGTTCGCGATGTCGTTCCAGATCGCGGCGATGCTCACGTTCATCCCCTCGGCCGCCGGCCAGGTGCTGTTCGCCGAGGAGCGACGCGGTGCGGCCCGGCACAACGTGGTCCTCGCGGTCGCCTGGACCTACGGGCTGCTGGTCCCCGCCGTGGTGGTCGCGGCCGTCGGAGCGCCCTGGCTGCTGCTGCTGTTCGGCGGCAGCTATGCCGAGGAGGGTGCGGGCTGCCTGCGGCTGCTCGCCCTGGCAGCGCTGTTGGGCGCGGGCAACTACCTGGTCGACGCGACCCTGATCGCGGCGGACCGCAGGGGGGCGTACGCGGTGATGAACGGGGCCAACGCGGTGCTGGTGCTGGCCTGCGTGGCCGTGCTCGCGCCGTACGGGCTGACCTGGGCGGCCGCCGGCTGGGCACTGGCCCAGGGCCTGTCGCTGCTGCTCGGGCTCGCCGTGGTCGGCCGAGGGACCCGCCGTGGTCAGCCGGCGCTGAACACGCGGACATAGTCGACGCTCATCTGCTGGGGCAGCAGGGTGGAGGCGTCGGGGGGCTGCGGCCAGTCGCCGCCGACGGCGAGGTTGAGCAGCAGGAAGAACGGCCGGTCGAAGTCCCAGCCGCCGGGCGGGGCCGAGGCCTTGCGGCGGGTGGCGTAGACCGCGCCGTCCACCGAGAACGAGATCCGGTTGGGCCGCCAGTCGGCGG
>JBDSTJ010000270.1:0-4421 GCA_039928335.1 Streptosporangiaceae bacterium
AGCCGCCGAACACGAACCCGAGCGTGAGCGCCTCGAAGACGAAGACACCCAGCCCGAACACCGCCCTGACCCCGAGCAGTTGCGGCATCGCCTCGGGCGGCACCTCGGCGGCGATCGTCTGGGGTTCGAGGCGTAGCGTCACTGGTCTGCCGGCCCCTGCCAGACGGTGAGATCGAAGGTCACGTAGTTGTGGTCAATCTGCTTGATCACAATGATGCCGAGGAGCCCGGTCTCGGTGTAGACGCAGAGCCGTGTGCCCTCGGGCTTCTGGTAGATGTCGGCGTCGTCCGTGTAGATGGTGTTGTATGGCATGACGGGTAGGTGGTGGCCTGCCCGGTGGAGAGCCTCCCGAACTTGCTGTTTCCGCCCAGGGTCGAGCTGCGGCGAACTCCGCCCGCACCACCTTGACCGCGACCCTTCGCCCGCTCTGGGTGGTCCCCAGGTGCACCCGCCCCATCCCGCCGGCGCCCAGCCTGGCGACAATCCGGTAACCGCCGATTTCGCGGGGGTCGTCCGGGGTGAGCGGCTCGAACACGGGGGGTGCACGTGTGCCTCCGAGGGGAGTCGTAGATCAAGATTCGATCGTACCGAGCAGCCGGAATGCTCTCAGGCCGTTATGCCCGTCATGTGGGCCGGTTCCGGCCTTTTGCTGGGGAGGCGTCGCGCGGATGATGAGGCAACGCGGTGGCCGTTCGGGTGCGGGCTGTGGGTACGGTTCGGACCGCTGAGCCCGGGTAGGCACGTTCTGAAGATCACCGGGTCCTCGGGGACTTCGGAACTTCGGTGGGCTCCGTCCTCGATGCGGGGAATACTTGAGCCTTCATCTATTGTTGGAGGCGAAGATGGATGAAAGTTCAACTAGTTAGAAGGAAGCGACCATGACCGACTTCAGCGCTCTGACCGGTACCTACTCCCTCGACGCCGCGCACACCCGGATCGGGTTCCACGCCCGCCACGCCATGGTCACCAAGGTCCGTGGCGCGTTCAACGAGTTCGAGGGCACCGCCGAGATCAACGGTGACGACCCGGCCAAGTCGAGTGTCAACGTCAAGATCAAGACCGCGAGCATCGACACCCGCAACGAGCAGCGCGACGGCCACCTGCGCACCAACGACTTCCTCGAGGTCGAGACCTACCCGGAGATCACCTTCGCCTCCACCTCGGTGCAGCAGCTCGACGGCGACACCTTCAGGGTGACCGGCGACCTGACGATCAAGGGTGTGACCCAGCAGGTCGGTATCGACTTCGACTTCGAGGGTGCGGCCAAGGACCCCTACGGCAACGACCGGATCGGCTTTGAGGGCTCGGTCGCCATCAGCCGCAAGGACTACGGCATCACCTTCAACGCCCCGCTCGAGACCGGCGGTGTCCTGGTCAGCGACAAGATCGTCCTTGAGTTCGAGGTCTCGGCGATCAAGAACGCCTGACCTTCTGCTCCGCCGCACCCCCGTCGTACCCACGGTATGGCGGGGGTGGCCGACCAGCAGCAGCCCGAGCGTGTCCACCACGATGTGCCGTTTGCGGCCCGGCACCTCCTTGCCCGCGTCGTATCCCCTGGTAGAGGCGCCAACGGTCTCAGCGGCCCGTGGCATCGCGCAGTTCGCCGGTGCGGCCACCGCGCCGGCCCACCGCCGCCGGGGTGTCCAGTCGGCGCTCCGGTCGGCGCGGCTCGCCACGCCTCCTTCCTGAACCAGGCCCTCGTCGACAAGGTCACGTCGATTCCGGGCGTGACGGCGACACCGCTGACCGACACCACGATCTAGATGAGGGGTGACGGCTCCTCCCGGGCCAAGGTCGATGTGCAGGCAGCCGACCTGGCCGGCGCAGGGAGTTGCACTGCTCCGGATGAGCGACGCAACGGCAGGTTCTGCTGAGCCTGTCCGCCGAGTCGCTCCTGGTCATCGTGGTCAGCCTGGTCCTGGCGGCCGCGGTGTGCATCGGTGGCCTCTGGATCTCCCTCCGCCAGTTGCAGGGCGGGGCCGCCCTGGCGATCCCCCACCTGGCGGTCGCGCAGATCAGCGCGGTCTGCGCCCTCGTCGCGGTCCTGGCGACAGTGATCCCCGCCCGGTTCTCTCTGCGCACACCGCCGATCGAGCTGACGGGTGCGCAGGAATAGCCGGGGCGGTCAGCGGTGTCGCCGTCAGCCCACCCGCACCAGCCGCCAACGCCCCTGACGAGCGGTTTGTTCACAGGCTATGAGAGGTTCAAACCAGCAAGTGCGGGAAAGCCTGACCGCGTCCGCTTCTATTTCAAGGGGTTTTTGCTGGTGAGAGCCGAGGAACGTCTGCGCCTGGATCAACGTGAAGAGGAGGGGGCCTCGATCGTCCGGCCGGTCGGCGAGGTCGACGTGTTCACCGCGCCGATCCTGCGCGAACTCCTGGTCAAGCTCGTCGAGGGCGGTGCCCGCCGGGTGATCATCGACCTGTCGGACGTCACCTTCCTGGACAGCACCGGGCTCGCCATCCTGGTGGGGATCTGGCAGCGCGTGCGCAACCACGACGGGTTCTTCGCCGTGGCCGCCGCCAACGAGCGGATCGAACGAGTTCTCCGTACCACCCGGCTCGACCAGTCGCTGCGGCTGCACGGCACCGTGGAGGAAGCGGTCCAGTCCAGCAAGTGATCGAACTGGCGTTCGGTTCCTAAATCGGATAAAACGGACTCGTGTCCATCTTTTCGGAGCCCCGGTCATGCCCGTCCCTCCGGTAGTGCGCTACCGGGTGACGGGCGGCCCCGCCTATCTCATGGCCTGGGGCCGTCGGCCGGACAGCTCATGGTGGGCGCTCCTGGTCTGGCTGGAGACCGCCGCCGAGAGCTGCAAGGGGGCGCGGGCCTGGGTCGACGCCGGCGACGTGCAGAAGATGCCCGGCCAGGACTACCGCAGGGTCCCGCGCAAGGTCATCCCCGCGCACCCGGCAGACCGGCCCGCCGACCGCACCGACCCCCGGGACCCGGGCCGGACGAGCCGCGCAGCGGACCGGGCCAGGATCGACCGTCAGCGCTCGAGGATCCCCGAGCCCGACTTCTGAAGCAGCCCCGTCCGCTGCTTGCGGGTGACCCGTTCGATCGTGGCGATGGCCGCGAGGACCACGCCCACATCGTCGATCAGGATCGGGTCCGGCAGCACGTCGATCGGGCTCAGCGTGTAGATCCAGGCCAGCCAGTAGGCGGCCTTGGCCGTCGTCGGGGCCTCGGGGCCGAGCGCGACCTTGCGGAGGCGGAAGAGCCGGCGCAGGGCGCGGACCACGAAGTAGAGGGTGATCGCGACCGCGACCGACGCGAGGACGACGATCACAAGGGTCTGGTCCGACACGGCTCGGCCTCCTGTGGGTGCTGGGGAGGGGACCCTACCCGTACAGAGCCGATCAATCGCACCGGGCAGACTTGGTCGTATGGAAGCTCGAATCGCGATCGCGCCGACGGCGGCGATCCCCGGCGTGGGCCGCAGCACCGACGTCGGTGTGGGTCCGCTGCGGGACCAGGTCACCGAGGCCATCGGGCGCGCTGGCGGCACCGTGGTCCCGGTGGCGGACGCCAACGGCCTGGTCTGGCTGGCCCCCGGCGGCCCCGCCCCGCTGCTCGAACTGCTGCACCCGGGGCTCCGCTGGGTCCAGCTGCCCTGGGCCGGAGTGGAGCACTTCACCGAGGCGTTCGGCCAGGATGTGATCTTCACCTGTGCCAAGGGGTCGTACGCCAAGCAGGTCGGCGAGCACGCGCTGCTGCTGATCCTGGCCTGCCTGCGCGACCTGGTCAGGCATGCCAGGACGCCGGGCTGGCTGCCGATCGACCCGCGTTCGCTGCACGGCGCGAACGTCACCGTCCTGGGCGGCGGCGGGATCGCGACCGAGCTGACCCGGCTGCTGGCGCCGTTCGACTGCACCGTGCGGATCCTGCGCCGCAGACCGGAACCGCTCGCCGGGGCCACCGAGACCCTTCCCGTCGGGGAACTGCACCGGGTCCTGCCCGAGACCGACGTGCTTGTGGTGGCACTCGCGCTGACCCCGCAGACCCGGCACCTCGTCGGCGCGCCGGAGCTGAAGCTCCTCCCCGGGCACGCCGTGCTCGTCAACGTGGCCAGGGGCCCACATGTGGACACCGAGGCCCTGACGGCCGCGCTGGCGGCCGGGCAGCTCGCCGCGGCGGCCCTGGACGTGACCGATCCGGAGCCGCTGCCGGACGGGCACCCGCTCTGGTCCGACGACCGGGTACTGATCACTTCGCACTGCGCGGATTCCGCCGACTATGTGGCGAGGATGCTCTGCGAACGGGTGGAGGCCAACGTCAGGAACCTGATCGCCGGCGCGGAACTGGTCGGTCGAGTCGATGCCGCGGCGGGTTACTGATTCGTGATCTGGCTGTGGCGATGACGATCATCTCGGGCTACTGTGGATGATCCGAGCGAAATCACCATGGAGGAGGCGTCA
>JBDSTJ010000271.1:0-2507 GCA_039928335.1 Streptosporangiaceae bacterium
CGGCATACCCGCCGGGGTCGTCGGCGACGTCGGGAGGCTCGGTCCCGCGCGCCAGAGCCATGATCTCGCGCTGTCCGCCGATCACGTGCCCGGCGACCTCGCGGGCGCTCCATTCGGCACAGGGCGAGGGCGCGTCCCAGCCGTCGTCGTCCACCCCGGCGACGACGCCCTGGAAGAGGTCGAGTGCTCGCGCATACCCGCTGGGTTCCCTGCTCATGGTGGATAAGTGACGCCTCTCCTGGCCCCGCTGTCAACTCCTACGCCGGTTCTGGACTGCGCCGGATAGTGTCGTGGGAGCGGTGCGGCGGTGACCTGGGGGTGGAACACAGCGTGGACAGCCTGTTCGACGAGCCTGCGGAGGAACTCCGCCGGGCCAATGAACCGCTGGCCGTGCGGATGCGGCCACGCAGCCTCGATGAGGTGCTGGGACAGCAGCATCTGGTGGGACCCGGTACCCCGATCCGCCAGCTGGTGGAGCGGGACGCGGCCATGTCGGTGTTCCTGTGGGGCCCGCCCGGCACCGGCAAGACGACCCTCGCCTATGTGATCAGCCGGGCGACCGAGCGCCGGTTCATCGAGCTGTCGGCGGTCTCCGACGGGGTCAAGCAGGTCCGGGAGGCGATCGCCCAGGCCAAGCGGGACCTGGGCCTGTCCGGCCGCCAGACGCTGCTGTTCGTCGACGAGGTGCACCGGTTCAACAAGGCCCAGCAGGACGCGCTGCTGCCGGCGGTGGAGAACCGCTGGGTGTCGTTCATCGGCGCGACCACCGAGAACCCGTTCTTCTCGGTGATCAGCCCGCTGCTGTCCCGGTCGCTGCTGCTCACTCTGGAGCCGCTGGCGGACGACCAGCTCCGGCGGGTGATCCGGCGCGCGCTCACCGACGAGCGCGGCGTCAAGGCCACGATCACCGACGACGCCGAGGACCACCTGGTCCGGCTGGCCGGGGGCGACGCCCGCCGGGTCCTGACCTACCTCGAGGCAGCCGCCCTGGTCTCCGACGGGGTCATCGACGTCGACCTGCTGGAGAGGGCCGTGGACCGGGCGGCCGTCCGGTACGACCGCGATGGTGACCAGCACTACGACGTGATCAGCGCGTTCATCAAGAGCATCCGGGGCAGTGACGTCGACGCGGCCCTGCACTACCTGGCCCGGATGATCGTCGCGGGCGAGGACCCGCGGTTCATCGCCCGGCGGCTGATCGTGCACGCCAGCGAGGACATCGGGATGGCCGACCCGACCGCGCTGCAGACCGCGACGGCCGCCGCCCAGGCGGTGGAACAGGTCGGCCTGCCCGAGGCCCGGATCAACCTGGCTCAGGCGGTGATCCACCTGTGTCTCGCGCCCAAGTCCAACGCGGTGATCGTCGCGATCAACGAGGCGATGGCCGACGTGCAGCGCGGGCTGGTCGGGGCGGTGCCGAGCCATCTGCGCGACGCCCATTACCGGGGGGCCGACAAGCTCGGGCACGGCAAGGCCTACCAGTACGCCCATGATCATCCGGGCGGGGTGGTCGGGCAGCAGTACGCCCCGGACGTGCTCAGGGACAAGGTCTACTACCGGCCGACCCGGCACGGTCAGGAGGCCCGTTTCAGCGAAGTGCTGGAACGGATCCGGGCGGTCCTGCGCGGCCGCTAGGGTCGGATCATGGCTCAAATCAAGATCTTTGCCCATCGGGAGTTCCTGGACGGGAACACGACTCGGGCGGACATCACGAGGAGCGTGCACGGGGCCGTCGTGGCCGCGCTGGACTTCCCCGAAGACAAGATCTTCCAGCGGTTCGTGGCGCTGGCGGCCGAGGACTTCGTGCACCCCGCGGACCGCGGGCCGACCTACACGATCATCGAGGTCAGTGTGTTCGAGGGCCGCACGCCCGAGACCAAACGGCGGCTCGTCCGGGAGCTGTTCGCCCGGCTCGCCGACAGCCCCGGCATCGCCCCGCACAGCGTCGAGATCACGATTTTTGAGACGCCGCGGGAGAACTGGGGCATCCGCGGACTGCCCGGCGACGAGCTGACCCTCGGCTACCAGGTCAACGTGTGACCGAGCCCTGCGCGGTAGGGTCTTCGGACGGGCGTGTCGGGAGGCGAGGCCGCCCCGCAGGTCTTCAGAATTTCCGAGCAGACAACGCGAAACGGAACCCCGGATGCTTACTGGTGGACAGGTGGCGGGTCTCATCGTGGCCGTGTTCTGGGCGATCCTGGTCTGTTTCCTCGGACTGGCACTGCTCAAACTGGCACGGTTGCTGCAGGAGACCACCCGCCTGGTCGCCGACCTCGGCGACCAGGCGGGCCCGTTGCTGGACGACATGGCCCGCGCGGTCGGGCAGGCCGGCGAACAGCTCGACCGGACCGATGTGATCACCAAGCAGATGGCGGGGGTCAGCCAGAACGTGTCGGCGGTGACCACGGTGATGACCTCGGTGGTCGGCGGCCCGCTGGTCAAGGCGGCCGCCTTCTCCTACGGCGTGCGGCGCGCCCTCAGCAGGCCGGGCGAGCCCGCCAAGCCGC
>JBDSTJ010000272.1:0-6164 GCA_039928335.1 Streptosporangiaceae bacterium
ATAGACCGGGATGCAGTGGCCGCCGACCGCGATGCCGGGCCGGTGGATGTGGCTGTAGGGCTGGCTGTTGCAGGCCTCGATGACCCGCATCACGTCCACACCGACCGTGTCGGAGAACCGGGCGAACTGGTTGGCCAGGCCGATGTTGACGTCCCGGTAGGTCGTCTCGGCCAGCTTCGCGAGCTCGGCCGCCTCGGCGGAGCCCAGATCCCACACGCCGTTGGGCCGGGCCAGGTCGGCACGGAGGTCGAAGTCGAGGACGGACTCATAGAACCGCACGCCGTGGTCGGCCGAGGAGGAGTCGATCCCGCCGACGAGCTTGGGGTAGCGGCGCAGGTCGGCGAAGACCCGGCCGGTCAGCACCCGTTCGGGGCTGAAGACCAGAGGGAAGTCCGCGCCGGGGACCAGCCCGGAACCCGTTGCGAGCATCGGCGCCCAGCGGGACCTGGTGGTGCCCACCGGCAGAGTCGTCTCGTAGCTGACCAGGGTGCCGGGTCGCAGCCCCGCGGCACCGCGCGGGTCGCGGCGTCCAGCCAGCCGAAGTCGGGTGTGCCGTCGGGGCCGACGAACAGCGGCACCACGAGCAGGACCGCGTCGGCGTCACAGACGGCCGCGGTGGTGTCGGTGGTGGCCCGCAGCAGCCCGGCGGCGACCGCGGTCTTGAGCTTGACGTCGAGGTCGGCCTCACCGGGGAACGGCGGTGTCCCCTCGTTGACCAGGGCGACCACTCCGGCGTCGACGTCGGCGCCGGTGACCCGGTGGCCCTTGGCGGCGCACTGGACGGCGAGCGGGAGACCGATCTTGCCGAGCGCCACGACACAGATGTTCATCGGGGCCCCGAACCGACCAGCTTGCCGAGCCGACGGCGGACGACCCGCAGCGGCTTGATCCGCGCAATCGCGATCACGAGGTGCTCCTCTTCGACGAGAGCGGAGACCCGGAAGATCCGGGCCGACTGCCAGCGCCGGACCTGGGCAGGTTCCGGCGCGCCGCGCATCGGGATCTCATAAGTCGTGCCGCCGACGTCCACGAACAGGTGGACGGTGTGCTTGCGCGCGGCCCCGGCCCGGTGCGCGGCGATCAGCGCGTCGACCGGGATTCGGGACTGGAACTCGGTGCCCCAGTCGGTCTGCTCCAGCGTGATCCGGTCGAGCCCCGTCGGCACGGCACGGTCACCGGCGACACGCCGCGGCCCGGGGATCTTCCGGCGGGGCTTCCTCGGTACCAGCCCGAGCCGCACCTGGGCGGGGCGCAGCGCGGCCGGCCCCACCAGCGGGGTGTTCGTGGTGATCGTGAGCTCCTGGCCGTCGAGGCCGTGCTCGAACCCGGCCGACACGGTGACCGTGCCCGAGGCGATCCGGTCGGCGACCCTGCCGGTCAGCCGGAACCAGGCCTCGGGCAGCCTGGCCAGGAAGTCATAGCGCGACAGCGCGTCGTCGCCGGTCAGGTGGATCGGCGGGGTCCGGCCCTCGGCCTGCAACCGCAGGAACTCCTCGAGGTCGGGGATCGCCCCGGTCCAGGCCAGACAGATCAGCACCCGGCTGGTCAGCCCGAGCTCGTCGCGGACCCGGTCGGTGAGATAGAGGTCGGCGAGCTCGGCGATCCGCGCGCACAGCTGCTCCTTGGTCTCGGCCGGCAGCTCCCGGAAGCCCTGGAGCAGCAGGACCGCGACCTCCCACTCGAAGTGCCTGCGCAGCAGCCAGTCGCGGTCGGGCCCCGGCTCGATCCGGTCGGCCACGAAGTTCATCAGCTTCGCGGTGTTCGCGATCTCCACCAGCGGCGCGGTGTTGAAGGTGATGTTGCTGGAGTCCGCCCTGCGCACCGCGTAGTAGCAGGTGTAGCTCGACAGCACCGAGATCGTCCTGGCGTGCAGGAGAGCCGCGATGGTGAAGGGCTGGTCGCAGGAGATCGGCATGTCCTCGGGGAACCGCAGGCCGTGCTCCTCGACGAACGCCCGCCGGAACAGCTTGGTGTCCGACAGGGACCAGCGCAGCGGCGACCCGAAGAACTCCACCTTTGCCTGGTCGCTCCGGTAGATCTCCTGGTGCACGGTCCGGCCGTTGACGCCGACGACCTTGCCGAGCAGGACGTCCGACCTGTACCTGTCGGCGTTGGCGACCAGGCGTTCCAGCGCCTCGGGGCCCAGGTGGTCGTCGGCCCCGACGAAGTAGACGTACCGGCCGACCGCGAGGTCCAGCGCCCGGTTGGCCGGGGCTGCGGGACCGCCGGAGTTCTCCTGGTGGAGCACGGTCACGAAGCCGGGGTAGAGCGCCGCGAAGCGTTCCAGCTCCGCGCCGCTGCCGTCGGTGGAGCCGTCGTCGACCGCGATGACCTCCATCCGGTGCAGGCCGATGCTCTGGGTGACGAGCGAGTTCAGGCAGGCGGTCAGGTAGGGCATGGTGTTGTACACCGCGACGATCACGCTGACGTCGGTCATCGGACCAGGCCCGCGTAGACCTCATCGAGGATCTCGGCCTGTGCCTGCCACGACCAGGCGTCGAGGAACCCGGGCTGCTCGTACACGTCCCGATAGCGCTTGGGCTCGGCGAGCACGGTCTGGACGGCCGCGACGAACGCCGGGGTGTTCCTGGCCTCGAAGACCTCACCCTGGCCGGTGGTCCGGACCATCGCGCTCATCGTCTCGACGTCGCTGACGATGATCGGGAGCCGCGCGTGGGAGTACTCGAAGAACTTGGTGATCAACGCGATCTCGTGGTTGGGCCAGTGATGGATCGGGATGAGGCCGATGTCGGCCCCGGCGAGCAGGCCGACGACCTGGTGGTGCGGCACGTACGGCAGCACGTGCACCCGGCCGGCGACGCCGAGCGCCTCGGCCTCGCCGACCGTCTCCCGGACGAACGGGGCGGCCGGGTTGAGCACGACCAGCGCCACGTGCACGCCGTTCAGGAACGGCAGCGCCTCGATCACCGTGGCCAGCCCGCGCTGTTCGCTGACCGAGCCGGCATAGACCAGCAGCGGGACGTGGGGGCCGACGCCGCACAGGGCGCGCAGGTCGGGGGTCTCGGTGTGCTCGGGGAGCCGGAGCTCGGGGGTGTTGAGGACGACGGTGGGGCGCTCGGTCAGCCCGTGCCGGTCGACGAGCAGGTCGGCGAGGGACTCCGAGACGGTCACGACCGCGTCGGCGTACCTCCCGTACTCGCGTTCGTGGGCGCAGAGCGCGGGGAGCCAGCGCGGGTGGTCCTCGTAGGGCCGCAGGCCCGGCAGGTACTCGTGGGCGTCCCAGACGAGCTTCACGTCCCGGCCGGCCGCCCGTGCGCGGATCTTGGCCCGCGCGCCGACCCCGATCATCCGGAAGTCGTTGGCGTGGATCAGGTCGGGCTTGAGCTTGTCGACGGTGGACCCGAAGGCCAGCTCGTAGTCCCACAGGCCCTGGTCCAGCCGGCGCCAGGACCGGTCGCCCATGGCCCGCTGCCAGAACGCGGTGGTGAACCGGTCGATCGGCGCGGTGGCGGCCTTTCGTGTCCGGGCCAGGGAATAGGTCTGCCGGGCGCGCAGCGCCACCCACCGCACGTAGACCCCGACCCGGATCCGGGCGGGGATCAGCGCGGCCCGCCGGCCCAGGGCGGGCCCGGCTGCGGCCCTGCGGGTCCTGAGGTCGGCGCCCCTGGCCTTGGCCCACTGCTGCCTGCGGCCGACGACCGGGCCCACGGGGTAGGCGAGGGGGCGGCGGAGCTGGACCCGCCGGAGCTCGTGCGGGCGCCTGTGCAGGAGCCTCGGCAGCGGCAGCAGCTGGACCTTCGCCCGGCCGAGCTGCCACCTGTGGATCTGGCGGTCGGGGGAGCGGCCGAGCAGGATCACCTCCCAGCCGGCGTCCGCCGCGGACTCGGCCGCCTTCTGCACCCGGGAGTCTCCGTTGACGGAGTTGTCGACGAGCATGACGACCCGGCCCCGGTGGTCGGGCTTCCCGGCGGGCTGGTCAGAGGGCATGCAGGGCCTCGCTTGTGTGGGCGGTGCGGACGTCGACGGTCGCTCCGCTGCCCGCCGACTCCAGGACGGCGGCCGAGACCTCGACGGTCCGCAGGCCCTGGCGGAGGGTCACGACCTGCGAAGGCCGACCGAGCACCGCGTCGCGGAACTGCTCGTGCTCGGCCAGGAGCGGTTCCCGCTTGGCCAACGCGTAGCGGATCATGTCGCCTTCGGAGACCCCGCGGAAGGCCCGCAGCGCGTCCCAGTCGGTGGTGTGGGAGCCGTTGGCGTAGAAGGTCAGGTCCGCGGTGAGGGTGTCGGCGACGAAGCACCCCCGGTCACCGGTGATCACAGTGGAGCGTTCCTTGAACGGGCTCAGCCAGTTGACGAGGTGGTTGACCATCGTGCCGTCGGTGAGCTGGCCGACGACCGCGACCATGTCCTCGTGCGGGCGGCCGCTCTTGGTGAGGGTCCTGGCCGACACCGAGGCGTACTCCTGCCCGGTGACCCAGCAGGTGAGGTCGATGTCGTGGGTGGCGAGGTCCTTGACCACACCGACATCGGTGATCCGGTGCGGGAACGGGCCCTGGCGGCGCGTCACCACCTGGAAGATCTCACCGAGCCCGCCGGCCGCCAGCCGGAGCCGGAGCTCCTGCAGCGCGGGATTGAACCGTTCGATGTGCCCGACGCCCGCGACCAGGCCCCGGGACCCGAACGCCTCGGCCAGCCGGGCGGCGGCCTCGACCGAGTGCGCCAGCGGCTTCTCGATCAGGGCGGCGACGCCGGCCTCGGCCAGTTGGAGGCCGATCGGTTCGTGCAGGGCCGTCGGGCAGGCGACCGCCACATAGTCGACCCCGGCGGCGAGCAGTTCGCAGACCGAGCCGAGCACCGGAACGCCCAGGGCCGAGCCGCCGGCGAAGGCCGGGTCGACGATGGCGACGAGTTCGACGCCCTCGAGCGAGGCCAGCACCCGGGCGTGGTTGCGGCCCATCGCGCCGAACCCGACCAGACCGGCGCGCAGGCAGCGGCCGGTCACAGGCCGTTCACCGCGGCGACGATCCGGTCCAGGTCGTCACCGGACAGCGAGGGGTGCACCGGCAGGGACAGCACCTCGGCCGAGGCGCGGTCGGTCTCCGGCAGGTCCCAGACCACGCCGCGGTAGGGCCTGAGCCGGTGGATGGGTGTCGGGTAGTAGACCGCGCTGGCCACGCCCTCGGCCTTCAGCCGCTCCTGGGCGGCGGCACGGTCCCGCGGCACCCGCACGGTGTACTGGTGGTAGACGTGGCGCACCTGCGCGGCGACGGCGGCCGGGCGGAGCGCGGTCAGCCCGGCGTCGAGAAAGGCCGCGTTGGCGCGCCGCTGTTCGGTCCAGCCGGGCAGTTGAGCGAGCTGGACCCGGCCGATGGCGGCCGACACGTCGGTCATCCGCAGGTTCGCGCCGACGATCTCGTGGGCGTACCGCTGCTCCATGCCCTGGTTGCGCAGCAGCCTGAGGGTCCGTGCGACCGCCGGGTCGGGCGTGGTGACCATGCCGCCCTCGAGGGTGTGCATGTTCTTGGTCGGATAGAAGCTGAAGCAGCCGGCGGCGCCGAAGGAGCCGACGGGGCGGCCGCCCAGGGCCGCGCCGTGCGCCTGGCAGGCGTCCTCGATCACCGCGAGCCCGTGCCGGTCGGCGATCGGCTGGAGCCGGTCCATCAGGGCGGGATGCCCGTACAGGTGCACGGGCATGATCGCCGCGGTGCGGGGGCCGACGGCGGACTCCACGGCCGCCGGGTCGAGGCAGAACGTACCGGGGTCGATGTCGGCGAAGACCGGTTCCGCGCCGGCCAGCCGGACGGCGTTGGCGGAGGCGGCGAAGGAGAACGACGGGACGATGACCTCGTCACCGGCACCGATGCCCAACGCCAGCAGGGACAGATGCAGGGCCGAGGTGCCCGAGTTGACCGCGACGCAGTGTCGCCCGGCGACCAGGGCGGAGAACTCCTCCTCGAACGCGGCGACCTCGGGGCCCTGGACGACCGCGCCGCTGCGCAGGACCCGTACCGCCGCCTCGATCTCGGCTTCGCCTATCAGCGGCCTGGCCGTCGGAATCAGCGTTCTCGTGAGGTCGAGCATTGCGAAGCACGCTCCAATTCCGGCACCTGCGGGACCTGGGACAACAAGGACTGTAGGTGGCGGCTTTGGACCGTGCCGGGTTATCCGGGTCAGTGCGGAGAGACTTTGCACTGCGTTGACCT
>JBDSTJ010000273.1:0-6963 GCA_039928335.1 Streptosporangiaceae bacterium
CCTCGACCGGCTTCATCTTCGAGAGCATGTGCTGCAAGAAAAGGAACGACCCGTCGTTGATCCGTGGCAACCCCGCGCCGAAGCGTCCGGCGTAGCCAAGCGTCTCCGCCTCCGTCTTGATCTCGTCCGCGACCTTCTTCCACTCGACGCCGAACGGCGGGTTCGCGAGCATGTACCGGAACGTCCTGCCGTTGTGGCCGTCGACGCTGAACGAGTTACCGAAGACGATATCCGACCGTTTCTCGTCGTACCCCTTCATCAGCAGGTCCGACTTGCAGATGGCGTACGACTCGGCGTTGATCTCCTGGCCGTACAGGTTGACCCGGGCATGCGGGTTGAGGTCGTGGATGTGCTCCTCGGCCGCCGCGAGCATGCCGCCGGTGCCGCAGGCGGGGTCCAGGATGTTGACCACAGGAGCGGGACCGGTCAGGGCCTCCTCGTCGGCGGCCAACAGCAGCTCGACCATCAGCTTGATGACCTCGCGCGGGGTGAAGTGCTCGCCCGCGGTCTCATTGGACAGCTCGGAGAACCGCCGGATCATGTCCTCGAACAGGTAGCCCATGTCGTGGTTGCTGACCCTGGCCGGGCTGAGGTCGAGTTCCGGATCGGCGAACTTCTGGACGACCAGGTACAGCAGCCCGGCCGCGTCCAGCCGCTCGATCTGGACGTGGAAGTCGTACCGGTCGATGATCTCGCTGATCTCGCTGGAGAAGCCGAGAACGTAGTCGGTGAGGTTCTTGCGAACGTTGGCCGGGTCGGCGCCGATCGTGGCGAAGTTCTGGGCCGACAGGTTGTAGAACGGCAGGCGTGCCGCGGCCTTGAGCACGGCGGACGGCGTCTGGCCGGAATAGCTCGCGTCGCGCTGATAGACGGCCTCACGGGTCGGGGCCAGGACGCTGTCGAACCGGCGCAGCACGGTGAACGGCAGGATGACCTTGCCGTACTCCGACTGCTTGTAGTCCCCCCTCAGCAGGTCGGCCACCGACCAGATGAATCCGGACAGTTTTGGATCAACGCTCACTGCACGCCCTCTTGCTCGTCACTCTGCTCGACCGGATGCAACGTCCCGCTGGTAAGCCCCTCGTGAGCCAGCCGAACCGCCCGTCTGCCCATCTTTGCCGTCTCTTCAAGCCGCTGCACGAAACTCTCAAGATCTCGGAACACCGCCCCGTACCGCCGTTGCCGGTCGGGGTCCATCTGCGGCACCCGGGCCCCGCGCGGGTCCGCCCGGTGGGTGCCTGAGCCGGAGGTGTTGCGCCGGCTGTTGCCGGCACTGCGCAGGAACCCGAGCAGGAAGTCCGTGTCGAGCTGGTCCGTCCCCGACACGACCTGACCGTCCTCCTGTATCTGAACGAGGCCGCCCCTGATCAGCTCGTTCACGTTGACGGTGGCCGCCAGCTCCTGGTCTCCCTCCGGCAGCCGGGGCAGTGCCCCACTCAGGTCGCCGAGCCGCTGCTCGAACATCTCCCTGGTGGAAGCGTAGGCCGCCGCGTGGCCCGGCTGGCCTGCCGCGACGTACCTGGACGGAGTCAGGTCCACCTCGTCGTCGAGCAGGGAGATGATGCTCACCGACGCGAGCTGGTCGGAGGTGGGCGAGATCGGTTTGCTCAGATCGGCGTCCATCAGGTCGATCATCTGGACCTGGGCGTCGGCGCTGGGCGTGCGCAGCGGCCGCTCGACTATCCACAGGTGGACGGGCAAAGCATGGCCGGCCGCGAGGCCGCCGGGCAGCGCGACCATGGTGTGCAACAACCCGTTGCGGACGAGCTCTGAGCGGATCCGCCGGCCCGACCTGCGATAGGCGACCGACGCGGGCAGGACCAGGACCGCCCGGCCGCCGGGCGCGGTATGGAAATAGCAGTGCTGCAACCAGGCCAGTTCGCCTTCGGCCTTGGGTGGCAACCCGATTTCCCACCGCTGGTCCAACAGCAGTTCGTCGCGGCCCCAGTCGGCCTGCCCGGTGGGCGGATCGCAGACGACCAGGTCCGCTTTGAGCCCGTCGTAGTGATCCGCACGCAGCGAATCTCCCTGCGCCACATGGACCGTGCCGGGCCAGGACTCCAGGGCGGCCCGCCGCCGTACGAACTCGGTCAGGCCCGTCTCGACGTCCTGCCCGAACCGTTCTCCGACCTTGTCGCCGCCGACCGCAAACAGCAGGTCGCCGATCCCGCAGGCCGGGTCGTACACCGTGCCCGAGGTTGTGCCCGCGAAGTGCCGGACGACCCGGACGAGCGTCGGGGTCGAGACGTGTTCGCCGCCACTGCGGCTCGACGACACGACGAACCGGGCGGCGAGATCGGTGACCAACTCCCGGGGGGTGCGTTCACGGGTGATCTCGCGGACCAGTTCGGCGGTCGTGTCGGTCAGCGGGTGCTCCGCCTGGTCTCCGCTGAGTTCCGCGCCGACGGCGACCAGCGCGCCGATCATGGCGTCGCCGTGTTCGGCGCGCAGCGCCTGCCAGAGCCGGACCTCGTCGGTGACCTCCCGCCCTTTGCCCTGCCGGTCCAGCCACTGCCGCACGTCGGCCAGGGCGAACAGCGGCGCGGCGCCGGAGCCGCCCGCGGGCTCGGGGAAGTCGGAGTGCCGGCGGCGCCAGTTGGACACGGCGGCCCGGGTCACCCCCGCGAGACGGGCGATCTCCGCCGCCGGGACCAGGGAGCCGCTGTCATCCACCATGGGTCGATCGTACACAGGCGTGAGCGCTACCGCAATATAGTTATCGCGTTGACAGCGCTAACAGTTTGCATCATCCTGTGAACACCGGGTCGCGAGCCCGAGGTGCACGACCACGAGCGCGGATCTCCCCGGAGGCCGCGTCCCAGCACTCCCCACTTCCCTGGAGTTCCGCCATGCCCAAACCCACCCGCGAGGCGACCGTCTACCGGCTCGCCGGCGTCGACCCCGACCTCGACGGCCTGCTCGGCGTCCTCAACGACAGCTGGCTCGACCAACGCGAATTCGACCTGCAGGAGGCCGCCTTCCCCGGGGCGATCGCGCTCAGCGTGCACGGCTACCTGCGCATCGGAAAGGCCGGCTGGGTCGACGACGCCGCCCGCCTCATCGGCGACGTGCACGACTATGAGTCCCGCGACTCCGGCGCGCTGCTGCTCATCGCCCTGGCCGGGCACGTGTACGCCATCGGCTTCGGCGACGGGTTCCGCCTCGTCCCCGACGCGGACAAGGACCAGACGTTCGGCCTGCAGTTCGCCATCCGGGCCGTCGACGCCGAGGAGGTGCGTGAAGTCGTCCGCAGGACCATGGGCGGGATAAGCCGCCAGGACTCGACCTATGCGCCCAAGGGCATCCCGATCGGGCGCATCGGCCTGAGTGAGTACACCGAGCTCGTCCGGAGGCTCGCCGGCAGGGTCGACGGCCGTGAACTCGGCCTCGACCGGTCCGAGCGGGTCAGCGTCGAAGGCGCGGCGGGGCTGCGGCTGCGGATCCCGCTGGACAACGCCGAACTCATCGACCTACTCCAGCGCATCAGCGACATCTGCACCCGCGACGTCCAGCCTGAGTTCGCGTTCGTTGACGCGATCCGGCCCGTCCGCGACCGCGCCGTCGGCCAGCGGCTCGACGGCCTGCTCGGCCAGGCACTGCGGGGCGAGATAGACCTCCCGCTCGGCGCCGTGGTCCCGGTCGAGCTGACCAGCGAGCTGCACCGGGCCAGGTCATACCGGATCAGGATCGGGACGATCGCACTGCCGCCCCGCCGCGACCTCGACCTGGCCGACATCCTGCGGCGCTGCCGACTCCAGCAGCGCATCCCGGCAGTCCACGCGCTGCGCACCGGCCGGGTCGAGATGTGCTCGGACGCCGCGGGCACTGTCGTCATCGGCGAGGCGAGCGCGCTGCGCTGGCTGGAGGCGACCGCCATCATCGACGGCCGCCGGCACTTCCTGATCGAAGGGAACTGGTATGAGGCCGGCGTCGAGTACTTCGCGTCCATCGCACGGCAGATCACCGAGCTGTTCCCGGCCGAGCCGAGCATCATGCTCCCGACCTGGAAGAACGGCGTGCACGAGCGGGAGTACAACCTCAGCGTCCAGCACGACCTGGGGCGGGCGTCGTTCCTGTCGCTCGACCGCACGGGCATCAAAACCGCGCTGCACAAGTTCAACGGCTTCGAGCCCTGCGACCTGTTCGGGCCGGAGGGCGAGCTGATCCACGTCAAGCCCGCCGACGGATCAGGCCCGCTGAGCCACCTGTTCAACCAGGCCCTCGTCTCGACCGAGGCACTGTTTCTGCGCCCCGAGGCCGCAGCGCAGTTCGCCGCGCTGATCCAGGAGCGCAGCGCCGGGACCCGCTCGGTGCCGGCCGACTACCGCCCCAAGAAGATCATCTTTGCGATCATGCTCAAGACGGGCCGCACCCTGACCCCCGACAGCCTGTTCCCGTTCGCCCAGATCGCCCTCGCCAACATGGCCCGCACCCTCAAGCACCGGTACGGCGTCGACATTGAGGTCATCGGCATCCCGCGCACCCGGTGACGCCGCCCGCACCTGCGGAAAGGCGCGCCCCGAGCCCCCCGGGACGCGCCTTTCCGTCGAGCTCCTAGTGGCGGCCGAGAGCCCGGTACTCCCAGCCGGCCGCGCGCCAGACCACGGAGTCCAGGGCGTGCCGGCCGTCGACGATCCGCTTGGCGGCGACGACCTCGGCCATCGCCTCCGGGGCGATCTCGCGGAACTCCGACCATTCGGTGAGCAGGACGACGACGTCGGCGTCCTGGGCGACGTCGAGCGCCGACGTGCCGTAGCGCAGCTCCGGGTAGGAGCGGCGGGCGTTGTCGAGCGCGGCCGGGTCGTAGACCTTCACGTGCGCGCCCAGACCGTGCATGGTCCGGGCGACGTCCAGGGCGGGTGCGTCCCGGATGTCGTCGGAGTTGGGTTTGAACGCCGCGCCCAGGCAGGCGATGCGGGCCCCGTCGAGACGGCCGCCCAGGAGCTCGCGGACCAGGTCGACCGTCCTCGACCGGCGGCGCCGGTTGATCGCATCGACCTCCCGCAGGAACGACACGGCCTGCCCGACGCCGATCTCCTCAGCGCGGTGGGCGAAGGCCCTGATGTCCTTGGGCAGGCAGCCGCCGCCGAAGCCCAGGCCGGGCTGCAGGAACTTGCCGCCGATCCGGTCGTCGTAGGCCAGTGCCGTGGCCAGGTCCCGTACGTCGGCTCCGGTGGCCTCGCAGACCTCGGCCATCGCGTTGATGTAGGAGATCTTGGTGGCCAGGAAGCTGTTGGCGGCGACCTTGACCAGCTCCGCCGTCGGCAGGTCCGTGACGACGACCGGCGCGCCCTGCTCGATGACGGGGGCGAAGGCCTCGCGGAGCCGCTGCTCGGCCCACGGCGAGGTGACGCCGAAGACGAGCCGGTTGGGGTGCATCGTGTCGTCGACCGCGTGGCCCTCGCGCAGGAACTCCGGGTTCCAGGCGAGCTCGATCTCGGCCTCGGCCGGAGCCGTGGCCTGGGCGAGCGCGGTCAGCCGGGCGGCGGTGCCGACCGGGACCGTGGACTTGCCGACGATGAGCACCTTGCGGGTGAGGTGGCGCGCGAGCGCCGTCACCGAGGCGTCCACAAAGGTCAGGTCACAGGCGTCGGACCCGGGCTGCTGCGGGGTCCCGACACAGATGAAGTGCACGTCGCCGAAGTCCGCGGCCTCCTCGAAGGAGGTCGTGAACCGCAGCCGGCCCGTGTCGAGGGCCTTGGTGAGGAGCTCGGGCAGGCCGGGCTCGAAGAAGGGGACCTCGCCGTCGGCGAGCCGACGGATCTTGCGTTCGTCCACGTCGACACCCAGGACCTCATAGCCGAGGACGGCCATGCAGATCGCGTGGGTGGCGCCGAGGTAACCGGTGCCGATGACGGTCAGCTTGGGGAAGGCCATGGCTCTCCTAGGAGCATGTCGAGTTGGTCAGGCCCTTGGCGGCGCCCGACACCTTGTTGTTGCAGCTGACCGAGTTCCCGTTGATCGGCGCGAAGTGGAAACCCCAGCCAGAACCGCCCTTGAGGTCGGCGGTGTTGTTCCTGAACACGTTCCCGGTGCCGTAGCCGTCGACGATCTCGTGGGTCTGGAACCCGTCGCCGAAGGAGTTGACCCCGGTGTTGCCCTCGATCAGCCAGTTGCGGCCCTTGACATCGACCCAGGAGTCGTTGTGCTTGTCGCCCCCGAGCGCACTGCCGTCGAAGCGGTTGCCGATGAGCTTTCCCTCGGAGGTGCCTTCCTTGATGTCGACCGACTCGGCCGTCGTCCCGCTGATCACGTTGTTCTTGATCACGTTGCGGTCGCTCAGGTCGGGTCTGCCGCCGGTCCGGGAGAACTCGGCCTTCCAGTTGGACTCGGCGTTCCCGATGTAGATGCCCTCGCCGAACTTGGGCTTGCGCTGCCCGGTGCCCGACACGTTGTTGCCCACGACCAGGTTGTCGGAGCTGTTGTTGCGCAGGTGGATGCCCTCGTCGCCGACGTTGTTGACGGTCAGGCCCTGGATCACCGACTTCTGGGTCTGGTCGGCCATCAGGCCCTTCTGGCAGTTGGTGATCGTGAAGCCGACGAGCCGCCACTGGGTGACGGCGTCGAGGTGGAAGCCGTACCCCTCCTTGGGCCCGCCGGCGTCGAGCACCGCACCCCGGCCGCCGCACAGGAAGATCGGCTTGCTGCCGGAGCCGGAGTTCCTCGCGACGAAGTTCCCGTCGTAGGTGCCGTCGGCCATCACGATGACGTCGCCGGCTTTGGCCGCCGAGAGCGCGGCGGTGAGCTCGCCGGCGTTGGTGACCTCGACGGTCGCCGCCGGGCACTCCACGTCGCCGCCGGGCACCGGCCCGGTGTCGGACGGCGGGGTCTGCTGCCCGGCCGGATCGGTCGGGACCTCGGTGGGCGGCCCGGACTCGAGCGGGCCGAGGTCCACATTGGGGCCGGGCAGACTGGTGGACGGCCTACTGTACGGGCCGGTCGCCCCGGCGTTCTTCTCGCTGT
>JBDSTJ010000274.1:0-4059 GCA_039928335.1 Streptosporangiaceae bacterium
GTACGACCAGCGGGTGCTCGCGCAGCGCCTCGGTGAGCCTGCGCCGCAGCACCCGGGCCGTGCTCGCGTCGAGCACGCCGCACGCCCGCAGGACCAGCCAGCAGCCGCGCCGGTGGGCGTCCAGCCACAGTGGAGTCGAGTCCACCGCAGTCCCTTCATGACTGTCAGCTCGAACGCAGGTCGCATCTGTCACGGCCGCCTGCGGATTGCGGTCACCAGCCTACTGAGAGTCTCCCCTCACAACAAGCGATAGTTAACTATTCGCGCATGACCGAACACGAAGATGACGGAACGTCGTGGATCACGGGATAAGCGACACCTGCAGTGACGTCTCAGCCTCGCTCCCGCGTCGGCGTCGGGCGAACAGCCAGGTCCCGGCACCGCTCATGGCCAGGAGAACGACGATACCGCCGATGAGGATCGGGACCGGGAAGCCGCCGTCGGCGGACAGCGCGTCGATGTCGGCGGCACAGACGACCGGGCTCCTGTGGCCGGGGACCTCCACGCACGCGGTCGCCGCCAGGGCCCGCACGTCTGCGGGCACCTCGCCGAAGTCACCGGAGAAACTCAGCGCGGTGAGCGCGGAGCCGGGAAGGGTGGTCTGCCAGACCACCGAACCGCCGGAGATCCTGCCGCCGTGGTCGGCGGAGACGAACCTCATCCCGCGCGGGAGCATCATCCGCACGGTGGCCTTGGTGCCCTTGCGCTCCTTGCTGTCGATTTTGACCAGGTAGGTGGACCTCGCGCCGACCGAGGCCCGCCGCGTCCCGTCGTCCACCTTGATCGAGAGATTGGGTGGTGCGGGCGTCGCGGCGTGCGCGGTTCCGCCGCACACGGTGGCACCGACGAGGACGATCACAAGCATGCGCATCATGTGAGCATGATGTCACCGGGTGTCATCGACCTGTCCGTGGCTCGCCGGTGACCCGCCGCCCGTGCGCAGCTCGCGGCCAACACAAGGGGGAGGTAAAAAGTACCGTGTGACTCTGTGCCCCGTAGGTGATCCTTCGCCGGCATGCCCGCCCGGACGGCCAGGATCGAACCATGGAGCAGGGAAACGTATCGACGGCAGAGAAACTCATGGTTGTCCCGGGGCACCAGGCACTGCGGCCTTCTGCCTTCACCCCCGTTGTGGAGGCACTCGCCCCGGCCGCGGTCCTGCAACGGGGCCGGGTGGAACTTCAGGACACCGACATGACCGGTCACTACCACCACTCCACGGTGATCCGCTGGGTGGAGAGCGCAGAACGGACCCTGCTGGAGCATCTGGGCATGGACAAGATGCCCACGATGCCCCGGGTCCGCTATCAGGCCGACTACCGGCGCAGGGTCTTCCCCTACGAGATGGCCGTCCTGCATCTCCGGACGGCCAGGGTCGGCACCACGTCCCTCGGTTACCGGTTCGACGTCCACTGCAGCGGCAACGTCGCGGTGAACGGCGAGATGGCGGTCGTGAAGGTGGCGACGAACTTCGGTGGGGCGGTCCCGTGGAGCGACGGCGAACGCGAGCGGCTGCACACGGCGGGCACGTTCGATCCCGAACGGCTGCAGGACGCGCTGCTGGCCAAGCCGAACGACCGGTGGGGTATCAGCTACGGCTGACGCGAGCCGCGACCGGAACCGTGCTGCGGGCGGTCGGCCGGGTCCACCGGCCCGGTCGGGTCGCCGTGCAGGCCGCGTACGTCGACCTCGGCGACGGGCAGCTCCCGGCGCACCGCCATCTGCTGGTAGCGGCGCTGGGCGGCGGCCGCGTCGGGCAGGCCCAGGACGAGGGCGACCTGGTCCCAGGTCATCCCCGACTCGCGGACGGCGTCCAGCAGGTCGGCTTCGAGCCGGTCGAGATCCAGCCGGACGGCCTGCATCACGATCAGTGCGGCGGCCAGGTCGGGGGCGAGCAGGTCACCGCCCCGGGCGAACTGCGCGAGGACCTTCTTGATCGCGTCGGTGTCAGGCATGGGTTGCCGCCTGGCCTCCCACATCAGCTCGTCGACGCCGTCGGCGAACCGGTTGGCCAGATGGGCGCGGGCCGAGACGACCATGTCCGGGGGCGGCGCGGGGAGATCCTTCACAAACGTGACGATAGACCCGTCCGGAGAGTGTGAGGAACCGCCTGGCAGGTGACTTCCACGCAACGGTCATCATTCGCTGGAGCTACCCGCCGGGCGAGAAGGAAACCCGTCGTCCCGGTTGTTACACGGGCATTTCGCGGGGCAACTGAGGGACGAAAGCAGCCCTCGAGGGAAGGAACGATCATGAGCACTTCCGACCAGGCCGAGAACAAGGTCGAGCAGGTCAAGGGCGAGATCAAGGAGAACGTCGGGGAGGCCATCGGCTCCGAGCACCTCCAGGCCGAGGGCGAGACCGACCAGGCCAAGAGCCACCTGAAACAGGCCGGCGAGAAGATCAAGGACATGTTCAAGAACAACTGATCCCGCCGGGACAGGGACGCGGCCTCCGGGCCGCGTCCTTTTCTGTTTCCAGGACTGATCTCCGCACAGGGGGTAGTGCCCGTCCACGGGTACGCGGGTCGAGCAGGAGGTTGAAATGGAGCTCCCACCATGGGAAGTCACGTCGCGCTCACACGGCGGAGTGATGGTGATCTCCGCCGTGGGAGAACTCGACATCTCCACCGCCCATCGGTTGCGGGCCTATCTGGCGGCGCTGACGATGCCGCTCTACGGGCCGCTGGTCGTGCTGGACCTGGCGGGTGTCCCGTTCTGCGACTCCTCCGGGCTCGGGGCCCTGGTCGGGACCTGGAAGGACCTGCGCGAACGGCAGGGCGTGCTCGCCCTCGCCGCACCCCAGCAGCAGGTGGCCCGGATCCTGCACACCACCGGCCTCGACACCCGCCTGCCGGTCCACCCGTCGGTCCCCGACGCGCTCAAGGGCCTGGCCGCGGAGAAGGACGAGCAGGACCCCGACGCGGTGGAACAGGTCCTGCGCGAGCTGAAGACACACGAGGGCGGATCCGACCTCGAACTGCTCTGCCGGGCCTGCGTCAAGGTGCTGGGCGGTGACGGGGTCAGCCTCGCGGTGATCTCCGGCCAGTACATCCGGGAAACCCTCTGCGCCAGCGACCCCGAGGCCCTGCACCTGGACCAGCTCCAGTTCACCATCGGCGAGGGCCCCTCGCTCGAAGCGCACGAGACGGGCCGTCCGGTGCTCTCCGCCGACCTGCACAGCACGCCCTCCCGCTGGCCGCTCTTCACCGCCGCCGTCGGCGAGACCGCGCCGAGGCTCAAGGGGATCTACGGATTCCCGGTGGTCGCCGGCCCGCACCACATCGGCGCGATGGACATCTACAGCGACACCACCCGGGAGCTGACCGAGCAGCAGATCGAGCAGATCGAGCGCGCCTGCCGGATCGCCGCGCCGATGATCCTCGAACAGCTGCCGGAGGAGATCCTGCACAACCTGCGGGGTTCCCTGCTCCAGTACGGGATCGTGGACCGGTCCGAGGTCTACCACGCCGCCGGCATCCTCATGTCCGAGATGCACATCGACATCGCCGAGGCCTTCGCCCGCCTCCGCGGCTATGCCTTCGCCCACGGCATGCTCATCGAGGACGCCGCCGCCGACGTGACCAGCCGACGGGTCAGCATCGCGCGTTGAGCAACCGGCGACCCGGAGACCGATTGAGGCCGCCCCACCGGGGCAAGGACATGATCATGGATAAGCAGCGGAAGTCCGCAACCGAGCACGCGGCCGAGCGTGTGTCCGAAGACCTCGAGGCGGGCGTGCCCGAGGAGGAACTCGACCCGGCGGACGCCGAACGGGTCGCGGAAGCCACCTCCGCACCGCAACCGGAACGCCAGGACACCTGAACCAGCCAGGAGCTCGCTCTCCCGCCGCCACATCGAAGAAATCACCGGGAAGGCCGGGTGTGATCGGCCTGCCTGGGGGAAGGTGGCAACCATGACTGAACAGCCGGCCCAGAAGCTTCTCGTGATCGGGTTCGACGACCCGCTCAAGGCCAGCGAGTTCATGCTCGCCGCCGTGCGCCTGCAGAAGAACGACCAGATCAAACTGCACGACGCGGTCTTCATCGAGCGCACCGCG
>JBDSTJ010000275.1:0-3845 GCA_039928335.1 Streptosporangiaceae bacterium
CTTTCGGAAGGCCGCCGCGCTGGTGGCGGACCTGCCGCACGGAGAACTGGAGCGCCGGGCCGGTGACGGGACCCTGACCGGCCTGCCGGGGATCGGCAAGGTCACTGCCCTGGTCATCGCGGAGGCCCTCCAGGGCGACGTCCCGAGTTATCTGCGGCGGCTGGAGGCCACCGGGGGCGAGCCGGTCGGCGAGGCCGCGGCAGCGCTGCGGGCCGCGCTCCAAGGAGACCTGCACACGCACAGCGACTGGTCCGACGGCGGCTCACCGATCCGGGAGATGGCCCTGACCGCGCGGGGGATCGGGCACCGGTACCTCGCGCTGACCGATCACTCGCCGAGGCTCACCGTCGCCAACGGGCTGTCGGCGGACCGGCTGCGGCAGCAGTTGGACGTGGTGGCGGAGCTGAACGAGGAGCTCGCGCCGTTCCGGATCCTCACCGGCATCGAAGTGGACATCCTGGACGACGGGACGCTCGACCAGGACGCCGACCTGCTGGAGCGCCTCGACGTGGTCGTGGCCAGCGTGCACTCGAAACTGCGGATGGACGCGGTGGCGATGACCAGGCGGATGGTCGGGGCGATCGCCAACCCCCGGGTCAACGTCCTCGGGCACTGCACGGGCCGGATCGTGAAGGCGGGCGGCACGCGCGGCGGCCTCCGGCCGGAGTCGGAGTTCGACGCCACCCTGGTGTTCGACGCGTGCGCCGCCTACGACGTCGCGGTGGAGATCAACTCCCGGCCGGAGCGGCTCGACCCGCCCAAGCGGCTGCTGCTGCTCGCGCTGGAGGCCGGCTGCCGGTTCGCCATCGACTCCGACGCGCACGCGCCGGGGCAGCTCGACTGGCAACCGTATGGGTGCGAGCGCGCGGCGCGGTCGGGCATCGGCCCGGACCAGGTCATCAACACCTGGGAGGCAGGTGAGCTGGTCGCGTGGGCCGGCGCCGGCCGCTGACTCTTCTCATCCGTGGGGAGGCGTGCTAGACATCGAAGGCCAGCCGTGCAAGCGCTTCGTAGGGAGGCCGGATGACAAGACCCGACATCGACCTGGTGAATCCCGACACCTACGCGCAGGGCGGTCCCCCGTATGACCAGTTCGCCTGGCTTCGTGAGCACGCGCCGGTCTTCCTGCACCCGGGCGACCCGGCGACCGGGTATCCGCAGTTCTGGGCGGTGACCCGACACGAGGACGTCACCCAGGTGTCCCGCCATCCCGAGCTGTTCTCCTCGCACACGAGGCTGGCCCTGTTCGATGAGTCCAGCGACGACCAGCTCGCGCTCCAGCAGATGATGATGCTCAACCAGGACCCGCCGGACCACACCCGCAAACGCGGCTTCGTCAACCGGGGATTCACGCCGCGCGCCATCGGACTGCTGGAACAGCACATCCGTGGCATCGCCCGGGAGCTGGTCGACGCGGTCGGCCCGGACGCGGACTTCGTCCGGGACCTGGCCGCGCCGCTCCCGCTGTATGTGATCTGCGAGCTGCTCGGGGCCCCGGTCGAGGACCGCGAGAAGATCTTCAACTGGTCCAACAAGATGATCGGGTTCGACGACCCCGAGTTCCAGCTCACCCCCGAGGACGGCGTGACGGCGGCCGCCGCGATCTACGCCTACGCGCATGACCTCGCCGAGAAGCGGGCCGCGGACCCGCGCGAGGACATCGTCACCAGGCTGCTGGAGCCCGACAACCAGGGCGACCGTCTCTCCACCGACGAGTTCGACCTGTTCGTGCTGCTCCTGATGGTCGCGGGCAACGAGACCACCAGGAACGCCGCCTCGGGCGGGATGCAGGCCTTCTTCGACCACCCCGACCAGTGGCGGCGGCTGCTCGCGGACCGGTCGCTGGCCCGTACCGGCGTGGACGAGATCGTCCGCTGGGTCACCCCGGTCAACCTGTTCCGCCGGACCGCGACCCGCGACCTGGAGCTGCGTGGGCAGAAGATCCGCGAAGGCGACAAGGTCGTGGTCTTCTACAGCGCGGCCAACCGGGACGAGGCCGTGTTCGCCGACCCGGACGTGTTCGACATCGGCCGTGACCCCAACCCGCACCTGGGCTACGGCGGCGGGGGCCCGCACTTCTGCCTCGGTGCGCACCTGGCCCGGATGGAGCTGCGGGTCCTGTTCGAGACGCTGGCCGAGGTACGGCCGGAGATCAGTGCCAGGGCGGCACCGCGGCGGCTGCGGTCCAACTTCATCAACGGCATCAAGGAGCTGTCCCTCAAATGAGGTGAATCGGGTGAGACGTCTCGGAGTGGCCGAAATTCATGAGACAGTTCCCTTCCGGATCGGCGGTTCCGAGAGGCGACTGAGGCATGTCAGCAAAGAGCCGTTCTCTGTGGGTGGTGGCGGTCGCACTGGCGGTCGCCTGCGTCGCCGCCCTGCTCGTCCTCACGCACGGAAAGTCCGACCTCACCGCGTCCGGGTTGCTCAGCCCCGCACCGTCCGCGCCTGCCGAGCAGCCGGCCGGTCCCGCGAAGGCGGTTCCACCGGTCAGTACACCCAGGCCCGAGCCGCTGCCGGTCCTGGGCGCCAAGGAGGCGGCCAAGCCCGCCGCGCCCGGGACGCCGGGGGCTCCGCCGGTCAAGGGCGGCTGCCTCAAGGGCGTCGGCACCTGGGACCTAGCCCAGGGCCAGAAGGCGCTCAAGGACTCCGGTTCCTGCTGGTTCTACACCTGGAGCCCGAAGAACTGGTTCGGCTCCCCGGCCGGCGTCCAGTTCGTGCCGATGATCTGGAGCGGCAAGGACATCGGCGAGGTCGGCAACGTGCAGGGACCGACCCTGCTGGGCTTCAACGAGCCGGACCTCGGCGGGCAGGCCAACATGTCCGTCGAGGAGGCGCTCACGCTGTGGCCGAAGCTGATGGGCACCGGTAAACGGCTCGGTAGCCCGGCGCCCGCCTGGGGCGGTGACCTCAGGGGCGGCTGGCTCGACCGGTTCATGCAGGGCGCCGCCGAGCGCAGGTACCGCGTCGACTTCATCGCCCTGCACTGGTACGGCGCCGACTTCACCACGAGCAAAGCGGTCACCTCCCTGCGGGAGTACCTGCAGCGGGTGCAGGCCCGGTGGCACAAGCCGATCTGGCTCACCGAGTTCGCGCTGATCAACCACAGCAACGGCGCGATGTACTACCCCCCGCAGGCGCAGACGACCGCGTTTGTGAAGGCCGCGACCAGGATGCTGGAAGGCCTGCCGTACGTGGAGCGCTACGCCTACTTCGCCCTGCCCGCCACCCGGGGCAACGGCACCGGGCTGTTCAACGACGGCGCCCGGCCGACGGACGCCGGGCGCGCCTTCCAGGCGGCCCGGCGCACCAGGTAGCTGTAGGGGTGGCTGTAACGGGTTGCTGCCGACCCGTTGGCTGCCTCCCGACTACTTGGAAGGCTCGGGAGCCTTGCAGTCGATCTTGGGGTTCAGTCCGACGTAGTTGAGCGGACCCGCGACGATGGTGACCGCGATGGTGGCCGTCCGGGAGCAGTTCTCCACCTTGTCGGTGTAGTAGTGGCGTTGACCGGCGGCGATGGCGCCAATGATCAACCAGACAATGAGCACGAGAGACCCTGTACGCATCGGATCCGCCTTCCTGGATTGCCGGACTTGCTATGGATTGCCCTGGAACCTAGCAAACATGCGCGCGCAGCAGCAGAAATGCACGCGAGAGTTATCCGGCTCCGCCGATTTGACACCGGCACTTCCGGTCACGTATAAAACTCCTAGGTTATAGAACCAAGAGATTTTATAATCAAATGGTTATATAGACGAGGTTATCTATGGACTCGGCCGACGCACTGGACGAGATGTTCGCGGCCCTGGCCGATCCGACGCGCCGGGCGATCCTGGCGCGGCTGA
>JBDSTJ010000276.1:0-5455 GCA_039928335.1 Streptosporangiaceae bacterium
GTTCAGGTAAGCCGGCCTGCTAGGAGGCCGCCTCGACAACCTGGCGCCGGTTGTAGGTGCCGCAGGTCGCGCAGGCGATGTGCGGCAGCTTCTTGTCATGGCACTGCGGGCACTCGACAAGAGCGGCGGCCTGCGCCTTCCACTGCGAGCGGCGGTGGTGGGTGTTGCTGCGGGATTTCTTCCGCTTCGGGACGGCCACGTCAGCCCTCCTGGCTTTCTTCTCGTGTTTCGGTAAGGCCCTGCAGTGCCGCCCACCGGGGGTCGGCGACGTCGTGCCGGTGGTCGGGACCGGCGTCAGCCAGTCTCGCACCGCACTCCGAGCAGAGGCCGGGACAGTCTTCCCGGCACAGCGGAGACAACGGAAGTGCGAGCACCACCGCGTCCCTGAGCACCGGCTCGAGATCGAGGAGATCTCCGTCGAGACGGTATTCGTCCTCGTCGGCCTCCTCGCCGGAGTGGCGGGAGTCGACGTAGACGAAGAGTTCCTGGAACTCCACCTCCATGCTGGAGGTCAGTTCGTCCAGGCAGCGTGCGCACTCGCCCTTGAGAGGCAGGTCCGCCGTGCCCGAGACGAGCACGCCCTCCATCACCGACTCGAACCGCAGTTTCAGTTCGAGGTCGGCGTCCTTGGGAACGCCGACCATTTCGCCGCCGAGATCATCCGGCGCCGGCACGGTCAGGGTCTTCTCCAGCATCGACCCCGGTCGACGATTCAGCGCGTGCGTGTCGAGCACGAGCGGAAGCTTGGGATCAAGGCTGGACAGGATTCCCCCACTGAGCTTGGGCATGGATAAATCACCACGTCAGGCATGGCCGACTGCCAAGGATACCCAACCCGGAGGGCTTAACCCAACTTACTGCTGGTTGAGCCGCTCGATGAGCCGCTCGTGGATCAGGTCGGGCACCAGGCCCGCGATGTCCCCGCCCCACTGGACGACTTCCTTCATCAGGCTCGACGACAGGAAGGCGTACAACGGGTTGGTGGCCATGAACAGGGTCTCGACCCCGGCCATCCGGTGGTTCATCTGGGCGATCTGGAGCTCGTAGTCGAAGTCGGTGACCGCGCGCAGCCCACGGACGATCACGGGGATGTCATGGGCCTTGCAGTAGTCCACGGTCAGCCCGTGGAAGCTGTCGACCTTGATGTTGCCGTACTCCTGGGTGACCGCGCGGATCAGTTCGACCCGCTCGTCCACGGTGAAGAGGTTCTTCTTGGCCATGTTGATCGAGACCATCACGACGACCTCGTCGTACAGGCTCGAGGCCCGGCTGATGATGTCGAGATGGCCATTGGTCACCGGATCGAAAGAACCCGGACAGACAACACGGCGCACGGCAACGTCCCTTCGCTTTGACGCCGCGACCGTACCAAACCGCCCGGTGGGGTCGGTGCAGCGCCCTGACGATCGCGGTCAGGACGGCAGCCGCGTGAAGCCGCCGTAGTAGAAGATCCCCTCGCCGTACTTGCGTTCCCGCTCGGCTTCGAAGCCGGCGGGCCAGGCGACGGGTTCGCCGCGCCTGGACCGCTCGACGGCGACCAGTGCGTCGCCGGCCAGCCAGTCGTTGTCGCGCAGGGCCTCCAGGACCGCTCCGATCTCCTTGTCCGGCAGGGCATAGGGCGGGTCCATGAAGACGAAGTCGTACCGCTCGCGGGGACCGTTCCTGAGCACGCGCTCGACCCGGTCCGCGGACAGTTCCGCCCCCGGCAGGCCGAGTGAGGCGATGTTGTCGCGGATCACCCGGGCCGCTCTGGGCCCGGCCTCCACCAGCAGTGCGTGCGCGGCGCCCCGCGACAGCGCCTCCAACCCGACCGCGCCGGAACCGGCGTAGAGGTCGGCGACCCGGCAGCCGTGGAGTGAACCCAGCAGCGACTGGACCGTGGAGAACAGTCCCTCCCGCGCCCGGTCGCTGGTCGGCCGGGTGTCCTTTCCTTCGGGGACCGCCAGTCTTCTGCCCTTGGCCGCCCCGGCGATGACCCTGCTCATCCCGCCATCCTCGCAGCCGCCCGGACCTGCCCAGGGCGGGGAGGCGCCACCCGGCCCCGCCCTGGGGGCTTGGCCAGGCCGGCATCGGTTCAGGCCAGGGCCCACCGGACCTGGGTGCGGACGCCGGGGTCGGGATCGGCGAGGGCCTCGATGAGGGCGGCCAGGACCTCGGAGCTGTGGGCCGCCCATTGTTCGAGGGACCCGATGGCGGCACGGCGGACATCGACGGTGGGGTCGGTCAGGGCCTGGATCAGGGGGCCGATGGCCTCGGCCGGTGCCGCGGCCGCCAGAGCGGTGGCGGCGTGCTTGCGGACCTGCCAGCCGGGGTGGGTCAGGGACACGACCACCCGGCTGACCAGGGCGGTGGGCAGGCGGAGTGCGACGGCCGCCGCGTCGAGCGCCGCGATCCGGACGACCGCGTCGTGGTCGGTGAGGAGCTGGCCGAGTGCGGACTCGGCTCCCTCCAGACGGCTCAGGCCGTCGGCCACGGCCACCCGGACGTCGCGGTCCGGGTCGTCGGCGGCCTCGCCGACGGCCGTCGCGGCCCGCAGCGCGATCAGCCCGAGGACGGCCTGGACTCGGATGTGCGGTTCGTCGTCGGCCAGTGCGGTGGCGTAGGCCTCGCGGTTTCCCTCGGTGAGGGTGACCAGCAGCCGGGCGGCTGAGGAGCGGACCCTCTCGTCCACGCCCTTGGCCGCGGCCAGGTGCAGGGCGTCGATGCCGTCCTCGCCGACGAACAGCGCGTCGATTTCGAGGAGCGCTTGGGCGGCGGCCTGGCGCACGGCGGAGTCCTCGTCGGCGAGGACCCAGGCGAGGGCGTCGCCGGCGCCTCGCGGGGTGTCCCGGGCCAGGGCCGCCACGGCGGCCCGGCGGACGGCGGGATCGGGATCGCGGAGCAGTTCCTCGACGGCGCGAAGGATCGTGGTCACGGCGGTTCTCCTGTTCGGTTCCTGACGGGGGCGAGGGTTCAGGAGTGCCGACACAGCGCGCTGGCCTGCCGCCGAAGATCGACGTGAAGTCGTCCTACCAGGGAGTTCGCCATGGACTCATGGTCGTCGAGTTTCCATATTAAGTCAACTGGTTTAGTATGAATTTATCTCCAGGGTGGAGCTCGGTGCGGGGACGCCCGGGGTGGGCGTCCCCGCATCCTCAGGTCTTCTCCAGATAGTCGGCCCGGTCCTCGTCGAGCAGTGCGGCCAGCTCCGCCGCGAGCGCGGGATGCCCGGCCAGGTCGGGGTCGAGGGCCACCAGCGCGGTCGCCTCGTCCCGGGCCCTGATGATCAGCTTCTCGTCGTGCAGCAGGGTCAGCAGCCGCAGGCTGGACCGGCGCCCCGACTGGGCCGCGCCGAGCACGTCGCCCTCCCGGCGCTGCTCCAGATCGAGCCGGGACAGCTCGAACCCGTCGGTGGTCGAGGCCACCGCGTCCAGCCGTTCGCGCGCTTTGCTCTCCGGTGGTGCGTCGGTGACCAGCAGGCACAGCCCCGGCAGGGTGCCCCGGCCGACCCGGCCGCGCAGCTGGTGCAGCTGGGAGACGCCGAACCGTTCGGCATCCATGATCATCATCACGGTCGCGTTGGGTACGTCCACGCCGACCTCGATGACCGTGGTCGCCAGCAGGACGTCGAGCTCGCCGGCGGTGAACCGGCGCATCACCAGGTCCTTCTCGTCCGGGTGCAGCTTGCCGTGCAGGACCCCGATCCGCAGGCCCGCCAGCAGCGACGACTCCAGCATCGGCAGCAGCTCCAGGACCGCCAGCGGCGGGCGCTTGTCGTCCTCCTCACGGACCGCGCCCTCCTCCGCGCCTTCGGCCTCGCCGATGCGCGGGCACACGATGTAGGCCTGGCGCCCCCGGCCGGCCTCCTCCCGGATCCGGTCCCAGGCCCTGGCCAGGAAGGTGGGCTTCTCCACCGGTACGACATGGGTCGCGATCGGCGACCGGCCGGCCGGCAGCTGACCCAGGACCGAGGTGTCGAGGTCTCCGAACACCGTCATCGCGACCGTGCGCGGAATGGGCGTCGCGGTCATGACCAGCACGTGCGGCCGGCCGCCGGAGACCTTCTCGCGCAGGGCATCCCGCTGCTCGACGCCGAACCGGTGCTGCTCGTCGACCACGAGCAGACCGAGATCGGCGAACTGCACATGATCCTGGATCAGCGCGTGCGTGCCCACGACGATGCCCGCGTCGCCCGAGGCGGCCTTGAGCAGGGCGGCCCGCTTGACCTTGGCCCCCTGGGAGCCGGTCAACAGCGCCACCTGGGTGGCCGTGTCCGCGCCGCCGAGCTGCCCGGCCTGGGCGAGCGGCCCGAGCATCGCCAGGATCGACCGGTAGTGCTGCTGGGCGAGCACCTCGGTCGGCGCGAGCAGGGCGGCCTGGCCGCCGGCGTCGACGACCTGGAGCATCGCCCGCAACGCCACGATCGTCTTGCCGGAGCCCACGTCGCCCTGGAGCAGCCGGTGCATCGGATGGTGCCGGGAGATGCCGGCCGAGATCTCCGCGCCCACCTCGAGCTGGCCCTCGGTCAGGGTGAAGGGCAGGTTCTTCTCGAACTCCGCGAGCAGACCGTCGGCCCGGGCCGGCCGCGGCGTGGCGGGCATCGCGGCGGCCGCGTGCCGGCGCTGGGCCAGCGCGATCTGGACCAGGAACGCCTCGTCCCACTTGAGCCGCCGGCGGGCCGGGGACAGGTCGGCGGCATCCTTGGGCCGGTGGATCGACTCCAGGGCGTCCGGCAGCGAGATCAGCCCGAACCTGAGCCGCATCTCCGGCGGCATCGGGTCCTCCACCGTCTCGACCGTGTCGAGGAGGACGGCCATCGACTTCTTGATCTGCCAGGACTCCATCCCCTTGGTCGCGGGGTAGAGCGGCAGCGGCCGGCGGACCAGCTCCTCGGCCAGGCCCGCGCTGGGGATGGCCTCGAAGTCCGGGTGGGTGAGCTGGATCCTGGTCCGGCCGTCCTTGGTCCGGTAGAAGGAGATCTTGCCGGCGAACATCCCGAGGACCCCGGGGTTGAGCTCGCGGTCGGCCAGAGCCGAGCCGCGCCGACTGAAGAAGCTCAGGCTGACCTCACGGCCGACGGAGTCCTTGACCGTGACCTCGAGGACGAAATCGGGCTTGCGGCTGAGCACCCGGCCCTGTTTCCTGGCCACCTCCGCGACGATCGTGGCGTGTTCGCCCTCGGCCAGGCTGCCGAAATCGGTCAGTTCGCCGAGCTGGACATAGCGCCGGGGGTAGTGGTGCAGGAAGTCACCGACCGTGTGCAGGCCGAGCCGCTCGCCCAGCACCTTGCCGGTCTTGGCACCAAGCACCTTCTGTAGATCATCGCCGAGTTTCGCCACGGCATCCATTAGACCGGATGCCCCCGACAGGACGCTGCGAGATCACGATCCAGTGACCGGAAGGCAAAGATCTTGGCCAGAACTTGCCTATTTGGGTAAACACCGGGCAATCTTAAAGAGTGTCCTAAATCACCCAC
>JBDSTJ010000277.1:0-7357 GCA_039928335.1 Streptosporangiaceae bacterium
CGGGGCTCATGCCCGCCCGGGTCGCCACCGCACGGGTGGACGTCCCGTGGTAGCCGTGCTCGGCGAACTCCACGACGGCCGCCGCGAGCAACCGCCGGGCGGTCGGCGCGAGACCGGTCCAGGAAGCCTCGATGGTGGGTGTCCCCGCCGCCATCCCCACGCCTCTCAGGTGGTGGTGAGCCCGCCGTCGACCGGGATGACCGCGCCGTTGACGAAGGCCCCGGCCCGGCTGGCCAGGAACACCGCGACCCCGGCCATGTCGTCGGGGCGGCCGATCCGGCGCATCGGAACCGCCGAGGCGATCACGTCGCCGAACGCCTCGAGCGTCGCGGCCATCATCTTGGACTCGAACGGGCCGGGCGCGACCGCGTTGACCGTGATCCCCTCGGGGCCGAGCTCCTTGGCCAGGACCCGGGTGAGCTGATGCACCCCGGCCTTGCTGGTGGTGTAGGAGTAACGCTCGCCCGGGACCATGATCCCGTCGATCGAGCCGATGTTGATCACGCGGGCCGGGTCGTCCTCGGTCGCGGCCTTGCGCAGCTGGGGCAGCAGGGCGCGGGTCAGGTAGAACGGGGCCTTGAGGTTGAGGTCGATGACCTTGTCCCAGGCTGCTGCCGGAAACTCCGCCAGCGGCGCGCCCCAGGTGGCCCCGGCGTTGTTGACCAGAATATGCAGCGGCTCGTCGCCGACGGCCTCGGCCAGGCGGAGGCACTCGGCCTCGGTGCTCACATCGGCTGGGACCGCGACGGCCGTGCCGAACTCGGCCAGCTCCTCGACGGCCCGCGCGCAGGCCTCGGCCTTGCGCGAGCTGACGTACACCCTGGCCGCCCCGGCCTGCAGCAGGCCTCGGGTGATCATCAGCCCGATGCCCCGGGTGCCGCCGGTGACCAGTGCGTTCTTGCCTTCCAGACTGAACAAGTCCGTCACAGACCCGGGCCCTTTCCTCGCAGTTGATCCAGTCTACGCACAGGGCCACAGCGGATCGGCGGGCGCGGGGCGCAGCGGGGTCAGCCCTTGTCGCCGATGCTCACGATGCCCTCCTTCATCTTGGCGATCGCGAAGCCCCAGGCGTCGACCGCGGTGGTCTTGGGCGGCAGGGAGATCTCCTCGGGGTTGGTGAGGACGTCGACCAGGACCGGGCCGGGGGTGGCCAGCGCCCTGCCGACCGCCGCCTCGAGGTCGGCGGGGTCGGTCACCCGGATGCCGCCCAGTCCCATCGCCCGCGCGACCTCGGCCAGGTCGGGGTTGGCGAGAGTCGTGCCGAACTCGGGCAGGCCGCCCTGCTCCTGCTCGAGCTTGACCATGCCGAGCCGTCCGTTGTCGAACACGATCAGCTTGACGGGCAGGTCGTAGGCGACCGCGGTGAGCAGGTCGCCGAGGAGCATCGTCAGCCCGCCGTCGCCGCAGAACGCGATGACCTGGCGGTTCCGGTCGGCCGCCGAGGCCCCCAGCGACTGCGGCATCGCGTTGGCCATCGAGCCGAGGTTGTACGAGCCGATCAACCGCCGGGTCCCGCTCATGGTCACGAACCTCGACATCCAGACCGTCGACATGCCGGTGTCGGTGGTGAACACGGCGTCGTCGTCGGCAAGCCGGTCGACCACGGCGGCGAGTGCCTCGGGCCGGATCCGTTCCTCGGTGTTGTCCAACCTGGACCGGATCCTGCCGAGCACGCCCTCGTCGTGGGCGGGGTCGACGAGCCGCTGCTGGCGGCCCACCCAGGAGTCGTAGGCCTTGCGTGCCTTGTCGAGGTGCGACCGGTCCTGCTTGACCGTCAGCATGGGCCGCAGGGCGCTCAGGGTCGGCCCGGCGTCGCCGACGATGCCCACGTCCACCGGTGTGCGCCGACCAAGGTGCCCGGCCCGGAGGTCGATCTGCACGGTGGGGATGCTCTCGGGCAGCCACTGCGGGTAGGGGAAATCGGTGCCGACCATGAGCAGCAGGTCCGCGGCCTCGAACGCCTCCCGGGTGGCCGGATTGCCGATCAGGCCGCTCTGCCCGATCTGGTAGGGGTTGTCGCGCTCGAGGCCTTCCTTGGCCTTGAGGGTCAGCACCATCGGCGCGCTCAGGTGCTCGGCCAGCGCCAGCACCTCCTCGCGGGCCTCTCGGGCGCCCATCCCGACCAGCATCGTCACCGACCCCGCCGCGTTGAACAGCGACGCGGCCCGGGTCAGGTCCGCCTCGTGCGGGAGGAGGACCGGCCGGCGGGTGCTGAGGTGGGCCTTCGAGCCCTTGGGGGCCTCCATCGAGCCGAGGTCGCCGGGCAGGGTGAGCACCGCGACGCCCGGTCCGGCGTAGGCCGCCTGGATCGCCTGCTCCAGCAGGCGCGGCAGCTGGGTGGGTGAGACGACCGTCTGGCAGAACTCGGCGACGTCGCGGAACAGGGCGTCGTTGTCGACTTCCTGGAAGTAGTCCGCGCCGAGCTCCGCCAGCGGTACCTGGCCGCAGATGGCCAGGACCGGCACCCGGGACTTCTTGGCGTCGTAGAGGCCGTTGAGCAGGTGGATCGCGCCCGGCCCCACCGTGCCCATGCAGACCCCGAGGACTCCGGTGAGCTGCGCCTGGGCGTTGGCGGCGAACGCGGCGGCCTCTTCGTGCCGGGTGCCGATCCACTCGATCCGGTCCTCGCGCCTGATCGCGTCGGTGACCGGGTTCAGCGCGTCGCCCACCACGCCCCAGACGGTCCGCACGCCCAGGTCGGCGAGCGTGGTGACGATCTGTTCGGCGATCGTGGTCATCTGTGGCTCCTGCGGCTGGGACGGAAGGTCTGAGTGAACTGCCCACTCATCGGGATCCGTACCCGACCTCCTGGATGGTTACCCTTCGTGACGTCGGGTGGCGGGGCGACGGGGACAACGTTGTCCGGGTCAGGGTTCAGGACCTCGGCAGGCCGAGGCCCCGCGGGACGAGTCTGGTGTTGATCACGCTCTCGGACGGCCAGGAACTGTCGCCGCCGATCCGGTCGAAGAGCCGTTCCGCGGCCCTGCGGCCGAGCTCCTGGACGTCGTAGGCGATCACGGTCAGCGGGCGCGGCATCAGCGCGGCCAGCTCGAAGTCGTCGAAGCCCAGGAGTGCCGCGTCGTGACCGCGCCGGTGCAGCTCGCCAAGCGCGCCGACGGTGATCCGATTGTTCCCGGTGAAGAACGCGGTCGGCGGGTCGGGGCTGTCGAGCATGTCCGCGACGCAGCGGGCCGCGCCCTCGGGATGCGTCACACCCACCCTGACCAGGGAGTCGTCATAGGAGACGCCAGCCTGGGCGAGGGCTGTGCGGGCACCGTTCAGGCGTTCGCGCGCGGTGTAGATCGCCAGGGAGTCGGCGATGACACCGATCCGGCGGTGCCCAGCCGCGAGCAGGTGCTCCACACCGGCTTGGGCACCGAGCGCGTTGTCGATCACCACACTGTCGGCGAGGATGCCGGACGGCGGCCGGTCCAGGAAGACCATCCGCATCCCCATCTCCGCCTCCGGCCGGGTGTAGGAGTGGTCCGACCCGGCGGGCACGATGATCAGCCCGTCCACCCTGCGCTGGCACAGCTCGAGGAACTGCTGCTGTTCCAGCTCGGCGTCCTCCTCCGTGCTGACCGTGATCAGATACGTGTCGTGGGACCGCGCGACCTTGGCCACCACCGCCGCGATCGTGGAGTAGAACGGGTTGGCGAGATCCCCGATGATCAGCCCGATCGTCGCGGTCCGCCGGCCTGAGCGCAGCGAACTGGCCATGTCGTTGCGCCGGAAGCCCAGCTCGCCGATCGAGGCCAGCACCTGCTCGACCAGCTCGGGTCGGACGCTGGGCACGTTGTTGATCACCCGGGAGACGGTCTTCACGCTCACCCCGGCCGCGGCCGCCACGTCGGAGATCGTCGGCCTGCGCGGCCGGTCCTGCGTGTCCACCGCTGCCCTTCCGCCGAGATTGCGTGCCGCCGGATCGCAGTGGCCCGGTCCAACTCTAGTGCGCATGCCGAAAGCGAGACAACGTTGTCTCACATGGAAGAACCGGTCACCGTCGCTTCGCGACTCCGCGATACCACTTAATCCCAGTGCAGGCAGTGACTACAAGCCCCTCGAACCCACCTCGGTGGTCACGGACACGTCACGACCACCCCGTCAAGTCTTGACAACGATGTCCCAAAGAGCGACCTTGAGTCCCCCATGTGCACCCCGGAAACACCCGAAATACTGGAGGACGGATGCGTCTCAGCACCCGTGCAACCTTCGCGGCGGTCAGCCTCGTGCTGGCCCTGGCAGCGACCGGTTGCGGCGCCGACGACAACGACGGCAACAGCGGCAGTGGCAGCAAGAAGGTCGAGGTCTTCACCTGGTGGGCCGACGGCGGCGAAAAGGCCGGCCTCGACGGCCTCGTCACCCAGTTCAAGACCGACTGCCCCCAGTACGAGTTCGAGAACGGCGCGGTCGCCGGCGGTGCGGGCGCCAACGCCAAGCAGGTGCTGGCGTCCCGGCTGCAGCAGGGCGACCCGCCGGACACCTTCCAGGCCCACGCAGGCGCGGAACTGTCGGACTACATCAAGGCGGGCCAGATCCAGGACCTCAGCGCCGACTACGCCGCCTGGGGACTGACCAGCGCGTTCCCCAAGGGACTGATCGACAGCCTGACGGTCGACGGCAAGATCTACTCGGTACCGTCGAACATCCACCGCGCGAACGTGCTGTGGGGCAACAAGACGGTCCTGACCAAGGCCGGGATCACCAAGCCGGCCACCACGCTGCCGGAGTTCTTCACCCAGCTCGACACCCTCAAGGCCAAGGGCGTGGCGACCCCGCTGGCGGTCGGCAAGGACTGGACCCAGCAGATGCTGTTCGAGGCGGTGCTCATCTCCGACCTCGGCACCGACAAGTTCACCGGGCTGTGGAACGGCGGCACGGACTGGGCCGGCGCCGACATCACTGCCGCGATCAACGACTACAAGAAGTTGCTGACCTACTCCAACAAGGACCGGGACACCTTCGACTGGACCGACGCCGAGAAACTCCTCATCGACGGCAAGGCCGCCTACCAGCTGATGGGCGACTGGGAAGCCGCCGACCTCGACACCAAGGGCTTCAAGGACTACCGCTACTCGGTCTTCCCCGGCAACGGCAACGCCTACCAGTGGCTGGCCGACTCCTTCGTCCTGCCCAAGGGCGCGAAGAACGTCGAAGGAACCAAGTGCTGGCTGAAGACCCTCGGCAGCGCTGCCGGCCAGAAGGCCTTCAACACCAAGAAGGGCTCCATCCCGGCCCGTACCGACGCGGTCGCCGCGGACTACCCCGCCTACCAGCAGGCCGCGATCGCCGACTGGGCCAAGAACGTCGCGGTGCCGTCCTGCCCGCACGGTTCGGCCTGCTCACAGGGCTGGCAGGGCGCAGTGACCTCCGCCCAGGGCAAGTTCTCCGGTGACGGCGACGTGGCCGGCCTGCAGAGCGCACTCGCAGCAGCGGCAAAGCAGTTCGCCGCCAAGAAGTAGGCCTGTTCCTTCACCTCGGGTTCGGAGGTCGGCCCCGTGCCGGGGTTTGGTCCTGTGTCTGGGTTGGTCCCGCGGTCGAGCACGGGACCAACCCCCGTGCTCGACCCCTGTGATCTAGACGAAGGACCACCCGCATGACGACCACGCCGACACCGCCGCACAAACGCCGCGGTACCCGGACGAAACTGCGCCGCTGGGGACCGGGGCTGCTACTGCTCTCTCCTTCGCTCATCCTGCTGGCGATCTTCGTCTACGGGCTGATCGCCTGGACGGTGAAGCTCTCACTCAGCGACGAGCACGACGCCCTGGGCGACAAGGGTTTCGTGGGCCTGGACAACTTCGTCGACCTGTTCACCGAGGACATCAACGGCCGGTTCGTCCACTCGCTCAAGAACCTGCTGATCTTCACGATCGTGTTCATGGTCGGCTCGCTGCTGATGGGCCTGCTCTGGGCATTCCTGCTGGAACGCGGCGTGCGCGGCGAGGGATTCTTCCGCGCCGTCTATCTCTTCCCGATGGCCGTGTCGTTCGTCGCGTCCGGCGTCGTGTGGCGCTGGCTGATGAACTCGGGCACCGGCGACGCCGCCGGCGGGCTCAACCGGATCTTCGAGAGCCTCCAGCTCGGCTTCCTGGAGAACTCCTGGTGGACCGATCCTGACTGGGGCATGGCCGCGATGGCCGTGCCGGCGATCTGGCAGCTGTCCGGGTATGTCATGGCGCTGTTCCTGTCGGGGTTCCGGGGCATCCCGACCGAGCTGCGCGAGGCAGCCGCGGTCGACGGGGCGAGCACCTACCGGCTCTACCGGCACGTGATCTTTCCGCAGCTCACCCCGACCGCGCTGTCGGCCCTGATCATCCTCGGCCACATGTCGATGAAGATGTTCGACCTGATCATGTCGGTGTCCGGCGCACAGTGGATCACCGAGGTACCGGCCGTCTACGTCTGGCAGACCCTGCTCACCAGCGACTACGCCAAGGCAGCGGCGATCTCCGTCATCCTGCTGCTGCTCGTCGCGATCGTGATCGTCCCCTACCTCGTCTACACCAACCGGGTGGAGCGCCGCTCATCATGACCGCCAGCACCATGCCCGCGCACGACACCACGCACAAGCCCCAGGGCGGGATCAACCGCCGGTCGCCGGTCGGCCGCGCGGTCACCTACGTCCTTCTCGTGGTCTTCCTGCTGATCGTGCTGATGCCGGCCTACGTCCTCATCGTGACGAGCCTCAAGTCCGGGCGCGAGATCGGCGTCAACGGCCAGTGGTCCCTGCCCGCCGAGTGGACCCTCGCCTCCTGGGACAAGGCCTGGACGGCACTACGGCCCTCGTTCTTCCGCACGTTCGAGCTGGCCGTCCCGGTCGCACTGATCTCCTCGCTGATGGGATCGGCCAACGGCTTCGTCCTGTCCCGCTGGCGCTTCCCCGGTGCGGACGTGGTGTTCACACTGATCCTCTTCGGCATGTTCATCCCCTACCAGGCCGTCATGATCCCGCTGCGTCAGATCGTGCAGGAGATCGGTCTCGCGCCGGGCATCCCGACCCTCGTCTTCGTGCACTGTGTGTACGGCATCCCGATCTGCACGCTCATCTTCCGCAACTACTACGCGACCATCGTCCCGGTGGAGCTGATCGAAGCCGCCAGGGTCGACGGCGCGGGCCTGCTGCGCACGTTCTCCTCCATCATCCTGCCGATCTCGGCACCCGGCTTCGTCGTCACCGTCATCTGGCAGTTCACCTCGGCCTGGAACGACTACCTGTTCGCGATCTTCATGTCGAACACCCGCAACGGCCCCATCACCATCGCCCTCAACGCCCTGGCCGGAGCCCAGTCCCCGGACTACGCCGCCTCGATGGCCGGGGCCCTGATCGCCTCGCTCCCCACCCTGATCGTCTACA
>JBDSTJ010000278.1:0-17520 GCA_039928335.1 Streptosporangiaceae bacterium
GCGGTAGTCTTAACCGCTGGGCTGCTCCGTGGCCCGCTTTCCATGCACGCCCCATGCTGGCCGTCTGACGATGGTCGGGGATCGTAAATAGTGAGGTTTCGTGGGCTCGGTCATCAAGAAGCGTCGTAAGCGGATGGCGAAGAAGAAGCACCGCAAGCTGCTCAAGAAGACGCGCATCCAGCGGCGCAACAAGAAGTGAACACGTAGCTCGAGTAGCCGTTAGGGGTGGGCCGCACAGTGGAATCTATGCGCGCCTCCGGCCCGGACAAGGTTTCACCACATTCGTCCGGCGCGGCCCGTGTGGTGCTGGTCACCGGCGTGTCCCGATTTCTGGGAGCACGGGTCGCGAACACCCTCCAAGCCGATCCCGGAATCGAACGGGTGATCGGCGTGGACACCGTGCCGCCTGGCATGTCACTGGGCCGGACCGAGTTCGTCCGGGTCGACATCCGCACGCCCAGCATCGCCAAGGTGATCGCTTCCGCCGAGGTCGACACCGTGGTCCATCTCAACCTGGTGACCGCTCCGCTGGGCTCGTCACGGTCGTCGATGAAAGAGATCAACGTCATCGGCGCCATGCAGCTCCTCGGGGCCTGCCAGCGGTCGCCCCACATGCGCAAGCTGGTGGTGCGGTCGTCGGCCGCGATCTACGGCTCCTCACCGAGGGATCCTGCCGTCTTCGGCGAGGACGAGGAACCGGTCGAACCGCCCTCCTCGGGCTATGCCAAGGACGCGGTCGAGGTCGAGGGCTACGTGCGGGGCCTCAGTCGGCGCCGCGCCGACCTGACCGTCTCGGTGCTCCGTTTCGCCAATTTCCTCGGCGCGGGTGTCGACTCGCCGCTGACCCGCTACCTGCGGATGTCGGTCGTCCCGACCGTCCTCGGCTTCGACCCGCGGCTCCAGTTCGTGCACGAGGACGACGGGGTCGAGGTGCTGCGCCGGATGACCGTCGAGGACCATCCCGGCACGTTCAACGTCGCCGGAGACGGCGTCCTGCTGCTGTCGCAGTGCGTGCGCCGCGCCGGTCGCGGCAGCCTCCCGCTGCCCGCCACGGCCTTCGGCGCGGTCGGGGACGCCGGCAAACGCCTGGGCGGGCTGCCCGGGTTCTCGCCCGAACTGCAGCGCCTCCTGACCTACGGCCGGGTCATCGACACCTCACGCCTGGCCGGCGAACTCTCCTGGCGGCCCAAGTACAGCACCGAGGCCGCCTTCACCGAGTTCGTGCAGGCCTACGGGCTGGGCAACGGGCTGCCCGTGGCCCTCCTGGACCGGCTCACCGGCGGACCGCGGAAATGAGTAGGGTGGGGAACGTCAAGCACCCCGAACCCGGCGGTTTCCGATGATGAACGCCGAAGATCTCCCGGCCGGCGAGGTCGCCCAGGTCATCCCGCTGCACGCGCCGCGCGGCCCTCAGGCCGAGCGCAACCCGCTCGAACGATCCCTCGCCTCCGGCCTGGCGTTCCTGCGCCGCCGCCTGTCCGGCGAGTACGACGTGGACGAGTTCGGGTTCGACGCCGACTTCACCTCCTCGGTCGCCGCCCCCCTCGCCAGGCTGCTCTACCAGCACTGGTTCCGGGTCGAACTGCACGGGCTGCACCACATCCCCGACCACGGCGGCGCGCTCATCGTCGCCAACCACTCGGGCACCGTCCCGTTCGACGCCGCGATGCTCCAGGTGGGCCTGCACGACGCCGCCGACCGGCACCTGCGCCTGCTCGGCGCGGACCTCGTCTACCAGGTCCCGTTCCTGGCCTCCCTCGCCCGCAAGAGCGGCCACACCCTCGCCTGCCCCCAGGACGCGGCCCGCCTCCTCGACAAGGGTGAACTCGTCGGCGTCTTCCCCGAGGGCTTCAAGGGCGTCGGCAAACCCTTCGGCGAGCGCTACCGGCTTCAGCGCTTCGGCCGCGGCGGTTTCGTCTCCACCGCTCTCAGGAGCGACGTCCCGATCATCCCCTGCGCCATCGTCGGCGCCGAGGAGATCTATCCCAAGGTCGGCGAACTGCAGTTCCTCGCCCGCCTCCTGGGTCTGCCCTACTTCCCGCTCACCCCGACCTTCCCCCTGTTCGGCGCGCTGGGTCTGATCCCCCTCCCATCCAAATGGATGATCCAGTTCGGCGAGCCCGTCTCGGTCGAGGAGTACACGGCCGAAGCGGCGGACGACCCCATGACGGTCTTCAACCTCACCGACCAGGTGCGCGAGACCATCCAGCAGATGCTCTACGACCTCCTCCTGCGCCGCGGCCCGGCCTTCTTCTGACTCCCCGAAGGCGCGGGGCCGAAGGAGAGGTCAGGCCGTGCCTCGGTAGTGCTTGCGCAGGGCGATGCCGGCGGCCACGCCGCCGGCCAGGGCTCCGGCGCCGGCCGCGGCGGGGAGGGCGACCATGGTGACCTTGCGGCCGGTGCGGAAGTCGTGGATCGGCCAGCCGTTGTACTTCGCGTGGCTGCGGAGGTCGCTGTCGGGGTTGACGGCGTGCGGGTGGCCCACGACGGAGAGCATCGGGAGGTCGTTGCTGGAGTCGCTGTAGGCGGCGCAGTGGTCCAGGGCGAGGCCTTCACGGAAGGCCAGGGCGCGGACGGCCTCTGCTTTGGCGGGGCCGTGCAGGAGGTTGCCGACGAGGCGGCCGGTGTAGTGGTCGTCGACGGTCTCGGCGACGGTGCCGAGGGCTCCGGTGAGGCCGAGGCGGTTGGCCATGACGCGGGCGATCTCGACGGGGGTCGCGGTGACGAGCCAGACCTGCTGGCCGGCGTCGAGGTGGGCGAGGGCGAGGGTGCGGGTGCCCTGCCAGATGCGGTCCTCCATCACGTCGTCGTAGATCTCTTCGCAGAGGGTGACGAGTTCGCTGACGGAGCGGCCGGTGACGAAGGCCAGGGCGGATTCGCGGGCGGTGCCGACGTGCTCGGCGTTCTCGGTGCCGCGGAGCCGGAAGGCCGCCTGCCCCCAGGCGAACATGGCGAGGTCACGGGTGGTGAAGAGCTTGCGCTGGGCCAGGCCGCGGGCGAAGTGGTAGATCGACGCGCCGCGCATCATGGTGTTGTCGACGTCGAAGAACGCCGCCGCCGAGGGGTCGGGGGAGGGCCACGGAATCCGTACTTCCGCCGCGGCCGCAGCCACTTTGCCGGCCTTCACCGGGTCCTCTTCGTTGCGCTGCCAGAATCGCCGCATCAGCACTTGCCTTTCGCGCAGGAGTCCCCTCGAGACACCAGCCTATTCATCGGGGTCGCCGGAACCCGTCATCGGAGGCGAGTCGCGATGGGGTTCACACATCAGAGTCTCCCTGAGCCGTTCACGGAAGCCCGGGTCGGGGGCGGCCGTGCCCCTGAGGTCCAGCAGGGCGGCGGGGACGGGCGGGGCGGGCTGGGCACATCGGGTCCGCATACGGGTCCGTTCTCCGGCGGGCTGATCTGCTGGGAAGAAACGATCCTAGGGCCGGAAGGTGACGGATCAGGTCCGGCGGGGGTCGGCGGGCATGATCCGGCCGAGGGCTCTGACGGCCCGGTGCTGCAGTGCCTTGATCGCCCCGGGCTTCTTCCCCATGATCAGCGCGGTCTCGGCGACGGACAGCCCGTGCAGGAAGCGGAGCACGATGCACTCCTGCTGTTCGGACCCGAGCCTGCGGACGGCGAGGAACAGGGCCTGGCTGGTGAGGGAGTCGAGGAGGTCCTTCTCGGGGCCTTCGACGGCCGTGCCGAGGTCGAGCAGGTCGGCGGTGCTGACCTCGAGTCTGTACCGGCTGGACTTGTAGTGGTCGGCGACGAGGTTGCGGGCGATCGTGACGAGCCAGGCGCCGAAGTCCTTGCCCTGCCAGTGGAACTCCGCGATCCGGCGGAGGGCCCGCAGGAAGGTCTCGCTGGTGAGGTCCTCGGCCTGGGCATGGCCGCCGACCCGGTAGAAAACGTACCGGTAGACCAGGTCGACGTACTCGTCGTACAGCCGGCCGAAGGCCTCGCGGGAGCCCGCCCTGGCCCGCAGGACCAGGGCTTCCATGGTCGGCGGCGGGTCCAGCAAGCTGTGCATGGAGGTCTCCTGGGGGAGATGTGTGACCTGTGACACGAATGCTCACCTTAGATACCGGCAAGTACGGCGGGCAATGGGGTCAGACACGGAAAAAACGCGCTATCTGTCCGGCCCAGTACGCCTCACACCGGTTCATCGGGCACCATGGGGCGCGATGGTCGAAGCATTGGTGGCGCTCCTGGCGACTCTGGCTGCCCTCGGGGGCACCGGGTTGCTCGGTCAGAGCGCCCTCTCAGAACGGCGTCCGCACCTGGTCGCCTGGTCTCTCAGCCTGGTCGGGCTGACGATCGCGTTGGCCGCGATGGCCTTTGGCGCGCTCGTCGGCTTCAACCCGGCACTGTTTCGGGCGATGCAACTGGGCGGTGCCCTGCTCGCGCCGCTCGCGCTCGCGCTCGGCCTGATCGAACTGATCTCCTCCTACGTCCAGGTGCGGTTCGCCACCCGGCTGATCGGGATCTCCTACTCGCTGGTCGCCCTGGTCATCCTGGCGATCGACCCGCTCCGGGGCACCGCCAAGCTCGGCAAGGCGATCCCGGCGCCCGGGGACGTCTACGACGCGCTCCCGATGGCCCTCATCGGTGGCGCGAACGTCATCGCGATCATCACGATCGTGGTGGGCGCGGTGATCACCGCGGTCCGGGCCAAGGACCAGAACCAGGAGGCCTACGAGCAGCTCCTGCCGGTCGCCCTCGCGATCGGCGCGGGCGTGCTGATCGTCGGTGCGGGTTACGTGCCGGGCGTTGTCAAGGTCCTGTCGCTGGCCGTGGCGGTCGGGCTCATCTGGTTCGCCGGGCTGCGCAGCCTGCCCCCGCACCAGGACGAGAAAGCCGAGAAGGTCCCGGCGGAGCGCCCGCGCCACCGGCAGCCCGCGCAGCAGAACCAGCCAGCACAGCACAATCACCAGTCACCGCCGGCCGCCCGCAGGCAGCCGCCGGTCCCGGTGCCGGTGCCGGCCGACCCCGAACCGTATGAGTTCGGGTACGAGGAGAGCCCCTTCCCGGCGCCCTACCTCGACGATGGGCCGTTCACCGCGCCGACCCCCGCACCCCGAATCCAGGAGCCTGACTTGCAGCACCAGCAGCACGGGATGATGCGCCAGGGAGCGCCCGAGCCGAGGTACCAGCAGCCGGCCCCGCCGCAGCTGCCGCCCTACGGCACGATCACCGTCTACACGCTGCTGGACGGCCGGGAGCAGCTGTTCGACCGGCTCGCCCAGGAGGTGCTCCGGCACACCCGCGAGGCCGAGCCGGACCTGCTGATCTACACCTGCCACGAGGTTCAGGGCGCGCCGACCCAGCGCATCTCCTACCAGCTGTTCCGTGACTACGCCGCGTTCAAGGACCACCAGCGTCAGCCGCACGTGATCCGGTTCCTGGCCGACAGCCGCACCCATGTGCTGGCGACCAATGTGATCGAGCTCAAGCTGACCGGGGGCAAGGTGCTGCCGCTGCCCTCGCCGGCGAGCCCGCGATGATCACGCTGCTCGGCCGCCCCGGCTGCCATCTGTGCGACGAGGCCCGCGTGGTGATCGAACGGGTCGCCGGGGAGCTGGGCGAGCCCTGGGAGGAGCGCGACATCACGCTCTCCGAGGCCGACCTGCGCGAGTACCACGACCACATCCCGGTGACCCTGGTCGACGGGAAGCAGATCGACTTCTGGCGGGTCGACGAGGACCGCCTGCGCAGCGCGTTGCGCGGGACATAACAATCAGGATGTCTCGTGGGTCACACCGGCCGCCTGCCCAGGTGCCTGCCGGACGGTCGGCGAATGCTCGGGGAGCCGCTCCTACCTGCGGTTTTCTTGATCGAAATGAGAGTCGGCAACGGACCGAGTCTGATTCGTAACTTTGTGCGTTCATTCACAAAGGGGTTAACCTGATGGAAATACGCCTCCTTCCGCTGCGGAGGCCGCTCAGAGAGGCGCCCACCCGCGATGAGCCCCCGGCAGAACAGCTCCAGCACGCGTAAGGCGGGCATACCCGAGGCCACCGTGGCCCGGCTGCCGGTCTACCTGCGGGCCCTGCAGGGTCTGAAGGAGCGCGGCATCGCCACGGTGTCCTCGGAGGAACTGGCGTCCGCCGCGGGCGTGAACTCCGCCAAGCTTCGCAAAGACCTCTCCCACCTCGGCTCTTACGGCACGCGCGGCGTCGGTTACGAGGTTGAGTACCTCGTGTACCAGATCTCCCGCGAGCTGGGCCTGACCCAGGACTGGGTCGTGGCCATCATCGGAGTGGGTAACCTGGGCCGCGCTCTCGCCGGATACGGCGGATTCGCCTCCCGGGGCTTCCGGGTCGCGGGGATGCTCGACGCCGACGACTCCGTCGTCGGCCAGCACATCGCCGGACTCACCGTGGAGCACATCGACCAGCTGGAGACGATCATCAAGGACAACGGTGTGTCCATCGCCGTGATCGCCACCCCCGGAGCGGCGGCCCAGCCGCTGTGCGACCGGGTGGTGGCCGCGGGCGTGACCAGTGTCCTCAACTTCGCCCCGGTGGTCCTGTCCGTGCCCGAGGGCGTGGACGTGCGCAAGGTCGACCTCTCCATCGAACTGCAGATTCTCGCCTTCCACGAGCAGCGCAAGGCCGGGGGACCAGTCACCGAACCCGGCGGACACGAGTACATCGAGGTACACCCGTGAGTCTCCTGGTAGTCGGACTGAGCCACAGGTCAGCGCCTGTGTCGATGCTCGAGCACGCCTCCGTCAGCGGCGACGACCTGGTCAAGCTCCTGCACGAGGTGCACGGCTCCGTGCACGAGGTCATGATCGTGTCGACCTGCAACCGGGTCGAGGTCTATGCCGCGGTCGACAAGTTCCACGGGGCCGTCACCGCCATCACCGAACTGCTGTCGCGGCATTCCGGGGTGCCGCTGGAGGATCTGTCCCCCCACCTGTACGTGCACTATGAGGACCGTGCCGTCCAGCACGCCTTCGAGGTCGCCTGCGGGCTGGAGTCGATGGTCGTCGGCGAGGGCCAGATCCTCGGCCAGACCCGCACTGCCTTCCGGCTCGCCCAGGACGAGGGCACCGTCGGCCGCGAACTGCACGAGGTCGTGCAGCAGGCGCTGCGGGTCGGCAAGCGCGCCCACTCCGACACCGGGATCGACCAGGCCGGGGCCTCCCTGGTCAGCGTCGGCCTCCAGGTCGCCGAACGCCACCTCGGTGACCTGGCCGGCCAGCGGGCGCTGGTGGTGGGCGCGGGCGCGATGAGCGGCCTGGCCGTCGCGACCCTCGCGCGGGCCGGGGTCGCCGAGATCGTCGTCGCCAACCGGACCTACGACCGGGCCGTACGCCTGGCCGAGGCGCACGGCGGCCGGGCCGTCCACCTGGCCGACCTGCAGTCCGAGCTCAACGCCGCGGATCTGATCATCTCGTGTACCGGCGCGGCCGGCCTGGTGGTCACCGCGGACATGCTGGTGCCGGGCCGGCGGTTCTTCCTCGACCTGGCGCTGCCGCACGACATCGCCCCCGACGTCGGCACGGTCGACGGGACCGGCCTGGCCGGCCTGGACGACCTGCGGACCGCCCAGGAGGCCGTGCAGGCCATCGGCCCCGAGGCGATCGAGACCGTCCGCCAGATCGTCGGTGAGGAGGTCGCGGCCTTCCTGTCGGCGGCCCGCGCCGCCGCGGTCGCCCCGACCGTGGTCGCCCTGCGCGGCAGGGCCGCCCAGGTCGTCGAGAGCGAGCTGGTCCGGCTGCTGGCCCGGCTGCCCGACCTCGACCTGAAGACCAAGAAGGAACTGGCCCAGACGATGCAGCGGGTCGCCGACAAACTGCTGCACGCCCCGACCGTCCGGGTGAAGCAGCTCGCCGCCGCACCCGGCGGCGACACCTACGCGACCGCGCTGCGGGAGCTGTTCGACCTCGACCCGAAGAAGCCCGAGGCCGTGCGCCGGGCGTCTATCGAGAGCGCCGACTCATGACCGTCCTGAAGCTGGGGACGCGGCGGAGTCTGCTGGCCCGGACCCAGTCAGGTCTGGTCGCCGACGCGTTGACCCAGGCCACGGGGCATGCGGTGGACCTTGTCGGGGTAACGACCGAGGGTGATGTATCGAAGGCGCTGCTCGCTCAGCTGGGCGGCACGGGGGTATTCGTCAAGGGTCTGCGCGAGAAACTGCTCGCGGGTGAGGTGGACTTCGCGGTGCACTCGCTGAAGGATCTGCCGACCGCGCCGGCCGACGGGATCGCCCTGGTCGCGATCCCGCTCCGGCACGACCCGCGGGACGCCCTGTGCGGCCCCGGCAAGCTGTCGGAGCTGCCGTCCGGCGCGAAGGTCGGCACCGGCTCGCCGCGCCGGGCCGCCCAGCTGCGGGCGCTCCGGTCCGACCTGGAGGTCGTCCCGATCCGCGGCAATGCCGACACCCGGCTGCGCAGGGTCACCGAGGGTGAGCTCGACGCCATCGTGCTGGCCCACGCGGGCCTGGTCCGGCTCGCCCGCACCGAGACGGTCGGCGAGGTCTTCGACACCGACCAGATGGTGCCCGCGCCCGGCCAGGGTGCGTTGGCGCTGGAGTGCCGGGCGGACCGCCCCGATCTGCTCCGGCTTCTGGGCGTGCTCGACGACGCCCAGACCCGCGCCTGCGTGACGGCCGAGCGCAGCGTGCTCGCCGTACTCGAAGCAGGCTGCTCGGCCCCGGTGGGGGCCCACGCGACGTACGAAGAAGAAGGCCTGCGTCTCACGGCCGCCGTCATCTCGCATGACGGGGCCCGCCAGCTCAGGCTGTCCGCAAGCGGCCACCCGGACCGGGCGGAGGACCTGGGACGCGAAGTCGCCTCCCAGCTCTTCGCTCAGGGGGCCGACCAGTTGATGGAGGCCCCATGACCGTCGCCGATGTCGGGATCGTCACTTTTGTCGGGATAGGGCCGGGCGATCCCGGGCTCCTGACACTGCGTGCGGCCGAGAAGCTGGACCGGGCCGACACGGTCGTGGTCAATCTCGGCACGTGCCCCAGCGGGTTTCTCACGCACTGCCGAGCGGACGCCGAGATCGTCGACGCCGACGACCGCGACGCGGCCAAACTCGTCCTCGCTGCGGCCAGGACCGGCGGGCGGGTCGTCCGGCTGGTCGCCGGCGACTCCGGGCTCGGCGGCAGGTCCGCGCACGAGGCCGAGTCCTGCGTCGCCGCGGGCGTCCCCTTTGAGATCATCCCGGGTGTCTCGGCGGTCACCGCGGTCCCGCAGTACGCCGGGATCCCGCTGACCGACGAGAAGGTCCGCGAGGTACGGGTGATCGACGCCTCCGGTGGCGGCGTCGACTGGGCCGACTACTCCTCCGACAGCGCCACCCTGGTGATCATCGGAGCTGAGGGCAACGTCAGCGAGGTCGCCAAGGGCCTGATGGCCGCCGGCCGGCCCGACACGACCCCCGCCGCGATGACGAGCATGGGCACCACGGTCGAGCAGGAGACGGTCGTCTCGACCCTCAGCCGGCTCTACGCCGACACCAAGACCATGGAGGCGCCGGCCCTGATCGTGGTGGGCGACGTGGTCAACTGGCGCAAGAAGCTGTCCTGGTTCGAGACCAAGCCGCTGTTCGGCTGGCGGGTCCTGGTGCCGCGCACCAAGGAACAGGCCGGTGACCTGTCCGAACAGCTCCGCTCCTGCGGCGCGGTGCCCGAGGAGGTGCCGACGATCTCCGTCGAGCCGCCGCGGACGCCACAGCAAATGGACCGCGCCATCAAGGGTCTGGTGACCGGCCGCTATGAGTGGGTGGTCTTCACCTCCATCAACGCCGTGCGGGCCGTGCGCGAGAAATTCGACGAGTACGGGCTGGACGCGCGGGCCTACGCCGGCCTCAAGGTCGCGGCCGTGGGCGAGCAGACCGCTGCCGCGCTGGTCGAGTTCGGGGTCAGCCCCGACCTGGTGCCCGAGGGCAGCCAGTCCAGCGAGGGGTTGCTGGAGGTCTGGCCGCCCTACGACGAGGACCTCGACCCGATCAACCGGGTGCTGCTGCCGCGCGCCGACATCGCCACCGACCGGTTGATCTCGGGCCTCACCGAACTCGGCTGGGAGTGCGACGACGTCACCGCCTACCGGACCGTCCGGGCCGCCCCGCCGCCGGCGCCGATCCGGGAGGCCATCAAGGGCGGCGGCTTCGACGCCGTCCTGTTCACGTCGTCCTCGACGGTGAAGAACCTGATCGGCATCGCCGGCAAGCCGCACAACGTGACCGTGATCGCGGTCATCGGCCCGCAGACGGCCAAGACCGCGGAGGAGTACGGGCTGCGGGTGGACGTGATGGCCGACAAACCGTCCGTCGCGGCGCTGGCGGCGGCACTCGCGGAGTACGGCGCGAAGCGCAGGGCCGCACAGGCCGAAGCCGGCGAAGCGCTGCGCAAGCCGAGCCAGATGCGCCGAGGCGCGCGCAAGAAACGGTTCACCTGACCCGTCCCACCGTCCCGACCCTGACCGAATCCTGAACCGAGGGGACCGTGATGAGCTTTCCCATCGACCGGCCGAGGCGGTTGCGCCGGTTGGCACCGCTGCGGCGGCTGGTCGCGGAGACCCGGCTGAACGCGGCCGACTTCATTCTGCCGATGTTCGTCAAGGAGGGCATCGGCGAGGCCGCCCCGATCGGCTCGATGCCCGGTGTGTTCCAGCACACCCGCGACAGCCTGCGCAAGGCCGCCCACGAGGCGGTCGAGGCGGGCGTCGGCGGGATCGTTCTGTTCGGCATCCCCGCGGTCAAGGACGCGCGCGGCTCGGCGGCCGACGACCCGGCCGGCATCGTCCAGCAGGCCGTGCGCGATCTGACGGCCGACCTGGGCGACGCCATCGTGATCATGACCGACCTGTGCCTGGACGAGTTCACCTCGCACGGCCACTGCGGGCTGCTGACGCCGGCCGGGGAGGTCGACAACGACGCGACCCTGGAGCGGTATGCCTCGATCGCGGTCGCCCAGGCGGCCGCCGGGGTCCACGTGGTCGCGCCCAGCGGCATGATGGACGGGCAGGTCCGGGCGATCCGGGGCGCGCTCGACCACGCCGGCTACGAGAACGTGGCGATCATGTCGTACTCGGCCAAGTACGCCTCGGCGTTCTACGGGCCGTTCCGGGAGGCCGCCGAGTGCGCGCCGCAGTTCGGCGACCGGGCCGCCTACCAGCAGAACCCGGCCAACGCGCTGGAGTCCCTGCGCGAGGTCCGGCTCGACCTGGCCGAGGGCGCCGACATCGTCATGGTGAAGCCCGCCGGGGCCTACCTGGACGTGCTGCGCCAGGTCAAGGACACGGTGCAGGTGCCGCTCGCGGCCTACCAGGTCAGCGGTGAGTACGCGATGATCGAGGCCGCCGCCGCCAACGGCTGGATCGACCGGGACCGGGCGATCATGGAGTCGCTGGTCTCGATCAAACGGGCGGGCGCGGACCTCACGCTCACCTACTGGGCGACCGAGGTGGCCAGGGCACTCGGGTAGAAAAGTTTCACAGGGTTTGCTTGAAGGGTGATCTTTTCTAGTCATTTAGGGCTGTTTCGGGGGACCGTGCTCAGGTCGGCCTCCCGCCTTCGCCATCATGAGCGCAAGGACGATTCGCTTCCGGGGGGTGGTACAGGGTGGCGGTCTCACGCTACGCACGAACCAAGAACAAGTTCGTGGCGGCCGCCCGAGACTACGCAGCCCTGGGCTGGATCAGCGTCGCCGGGGCCTCGGCCCCTGCCAACGGGGACAGGGCCTGCTCCTGCGACCGGATGGGCTGCCCCAACCCCGGTGCGCACCCCGTCAACGCGGCCTGGCAGCGGATGGCCTCGGTCGACGAGGAGGACCTGCGCCGCTGGTGGACCGAACGGCCCGGCGCCAACGTGATCCTGCCCACCGGGCGGTCCTTCGACGTGTTCGACGTGCCGGCCCGCACCGGACAGGCCGGCCTGGCCGCGATGCTCGCCGAAGGCCTCCGGGTCGGCCCGGTCGCGGCCGTCGGGACCGACCGCTACCTGTTCTTCGTGGCCACCAGGGGTGCGCCCGACGACGAGGACGAGTGGTGGTCGTGCCATCTCGACTGCTCGCCCACGAGCGTGGCCGACAACCCGGGGATCCGCTGGCACTGCCGCGACAGCTACGTCGTGGCCCCGCCGTCGGTCCTGCCCGGCGGCCGTGAGGTCAGCTGGGTGCTCCCGCCGGACGGCTCCGCACTCCCCGACCCTCTCCGGATCCTCGAACTCCTCGCCGACTAGCGCAGGTGCCTCCCGGAGCGTGGTCGGGCAGGCACCCCACTAGCGTGGGGCCTTCGGGCTGAACTTGTTGCCCCATCTGGTGAAGGCCGTGGTCATCGTGATGGTGGTCTTGCCGGGTGCGGTGAGCACCAACTTGAGCCGGGTCGGCACCCGGCCGCCGGGGCTGAGGGTCAGCTCGTAGGCGACCTTGGCCTTGCGGTAGCCGGCGGCGACGCCGGTGAGGTCGCCCGCGTCGGTCGTCGAACCCGTGTAGGTCTGGCCCGCCTTCCTGGCGAACCGGTCGCTGGTCTTGAGCAGGTCCAGCAGGCTGGGCATGCTCGCGCCCCAGCGGGCCTGCGCGGCGACCGTGCCGAGCCCGGCCGTGCCGATCTTGGCTTTGACGGTCCGTGCGCCCACGGTCCAGTAGACGGTCTGGCCGTACAGCAAAAACTGCTGCTTACCGGCCCGCGGTGTGAGGGCGGTGCTGAGCTGGAAGTCGCCTGCTTTCACCAGACCCTGGGCGGAGGTGACCTGCCTGCTGGAGGCCAGCCGGAACGACACTGCGGCGCTGGTGTTGGCGGAGGCCGCCAGCCGGGTCGCGAGGTCGGTCGCGGTCAGCTCCCTGGTGGCGGGCGCGGTGGTCGGTGGCGGTGTGCTCGGGGGCAGGGCAGCGGTCGGGACCGAAGCGGTCGGGGCCGGGCCCTCGTCGGAGGTGTGGCCGTCGTTGAGCACGTAGAAGATCCCGCCGGCGGCCAGTACGGTCACCAGGGCACCCAGGAGCAGCAGGGGGCGCTTGGACTTCGAGGAGGAGCGCACCGGCGGACCGGTCCGCTTGGGCGGTCCTGAGGGCCGCGCGGGGGCATTCCCGGCGTTCTCCACCAGTTCCGTGATCTTCTGTCGGCCGCGCTTCTCCCAGTCGGCCCCGTAGACCGGTGCGACGGCCTCGTCGAGTTCGACCAGGAAGTCCCCGGCGGAGTCCGGCCGACGGGCCGGATCCTTGGCCAGGCCGTGCAGCACCAGCGACCGCAGCGGGCCCGGCACGTTCTCGACCGGGATCGCGAGGTTCTGGTGCGCCTTGGCGGTGCCGTTGAACGGCCGGTGCCCGATCAGGCACTCATAGAACAGCACCGTCGCGGCGTAGAGGTCCGCGGCCGGGCTCTGCTCGGCACCCTGCCAGCGCTCGGGGGCGAGATAACCCGGGTCACCCGTCGGGAATCCGCGCCCGGTCGACACCGCGAGGCCGAGATCGGTCAGCTTGACCTTGCCCGCCGGCGTGACCAGCGTCTGGTCCGGGGTGCAGTGCCCGTGCACGACTCCCTTGGCGTGCGCCGCGGCCAGGCCCAGCAGGCAGTCGCTGAGCAGCACCACCGCCGCCTCGGGCTCGATCGGCCCGATCAGCAGCCTGCGCAGCGGGACGCCCTCGACGAACTCGCCGACGACCGCTGCCTCGCCGCCATCCTCGACCAGTTCGTACACCTGGACCAGGTTGTCGTCCTCCAGTTGCGACAGCCAGCTCAGCCGTTGCCGGAAGGCGTCGTCCCTCGGAAGGGACGCTGCCAGATAGCGGATCGTCACCTGGGTCTTGGTGAGATCGTCCACGGCCAACACCAGCCGCCCGGACGCACCAGCACCCAGGTCCCGCACCGGCGTGAATCCCGGGACCGTCCAGCCCTCCGCCACTTCAACCCTCTCCAGACACCGTGAATTAGCTTCCCACGGTGGATATCGGTCGGTAGGTCACCAGGTCAAGGGCGTTACCGGATTGGTACTGGCAGACTGGGAGGGTGACTTCTACTGAGCGTTCGCAGCAGCTGTTCGACCGTGCACAGGCCGTGGTGCCGGGCGGGGTGAACTCACCGGTTCGGGCATTCCGGGCGGTGGGGGGCACGCCCAGGTTCATGGCCTCGGCTTCCGGGCCCTATCTGACCGACGCGGACGGCCAGCAGTACGTCGACCTGATCTGCTCGTGGGGGCCGATGATCCTCGGGCACGCGCACCCGTCGGTCGTCGAGGCGGTCCAGCAGGCGGCCGCGCGGGGCACCTCCTACGGTGCGCCGACGCTGGGCGAGGTCGAACTGGCCGAGGAGATCGTCGCGCGGACCCCGGTGGAGAAGGTCCGGCTGGTCAGCTCGGGGACCGAGGCGACCATGTCGGCGATCCGGCTGGCGCGCGGTTTCACCGGCCGATCCAAGATCGTCAAGTTCGCGGGCTGTTACCACGGGCACGTGGACTCGCTGCTGGCTGCCGCCGGATCCGGCGTGATCACCCTGGGGCTGCCGGACACCGCGGGGGTGACCGAGGGGACCACGGCCGACACGATCGTGCTGACCTACAACGACGTGGTCGCCGTCGAGGAGGCTTTCGCCGAGTACGGCCACGAGATCGCCTGCGTGATCACCGAGGCGTGCCCGTCGAACATGGGCGTGGTCCCGCCGCTTGAGGGGTTCAACGCCCTGTTGCGCGCCCTGTGCACCACCCACGGCGCGCTGCTGATCATCGACGAGGTGCTGACCGGGTTCCGGGTCACCCGGTCGGGCTGGTTCGGCCGCGAGGGCGTCGAGGCCGACCTGTTCACCTACGGCAAGGTGATGGGCGGCGGACTGCCCGCCGCGGCCTTCGGCGGCCGGGCCGAGGTGATGGACCACCTCGCCCCCGTCGGGCCGGTCTACCAGGCCGGGACCCTGTCGGGGAACCCGCTGGCCACCGCCGCGGGCCTGGCCACGCTGCGCGGCTGCACCCAGGAGGTGTACGACCGGGTCGACCGGGCCGCGGACCTGGTGGGCCGGTGGGCCGCCGATGCACTGGAGAAGGAGGGTGTCCCGCACCGGTTGCAGGCCGCCGGCAACCTGTTCTCGGTGTTCTTCACCCACGAGCAGGTCGGCGACCTCGCCAAGGCCCAGACCCAGAACTCCCAGGCCTACGCAGCCTTCTTCCACGCCGCCCTCGACCACGGCGTCTACCTCCCGCCGTCCGCCTACGAGGTCTGGTTCCTGTCGGCCGCCCACGACGACGCCGCCCTCGACCGCATCGCGCAGGCGCTTCCCCACGCCGCCAGGGCCGCAGCGGCCGTGTGACTTCGGAGGGCATCGCGCGCGGGTAGTCTGATCCAGCCATGACTGAGACGACGATCGTTCACCTGCTGCGCCACGGCGAGGTCCACAACCCCGAAGGCATCCTCTACGGACGGCTGCCGGGGTACAACCTCAGCGAGGACGGTGTCCTCATGGCCAAGGCGGCGGCCAACTTCTTCGCAGCCCGTGACGTCACCGCGCTGGTGTCCTCGCCGATGGAGCGGGCACGGCAGACGGCCGCGCCGCTCGCCGAGACCCTCGGTCTCGATGTCGTGGTCGACGACCGGCTGATCGAGGCCGCCAACAGCTTCGAGGGTGAGAAGTTCGCCGTCAGGAGGCTGGGCGACCCGAAGCTGTGGCCGCGGATGCGCAACCCGCTCACGCCCTCGTGGGGCGAGCCGTACGAGGAGATCGCCCGGCGGATGCTGCGTGCCGCGACCGCCGCCCGGGACGTCGCTCGTGGCCACGAGGTCGTCTGCGTCAGCCACCAGCTGCCGATCTGGATCGCCAGGAAGAAGGCCGAAGGCCACCGGCTCTGGCACAACCCCAACAGCCGGCAGTGCGGCCTGGCCAGCGTCACCAGCCTGGTCTTCGCGGGGAACGCGCTGGTCAGGGTCGACTATGCCGAGCCGGCCAAGGACCTGATCCGCCACCCCACGACCCCGGGCGCCTGACCCGGGTCTAGAGTCAGGTACTACGCCACGTAGTACATAGGAGCAGTCGAATGAACCCCCGAGTCGCCGTCGCGGTCGTCGCCGTGCTGCTGACCGCCGGCTGCGGCGGGACCGACAAGCCCGACAGCACCACCAAGCACTTCCCCGCCGGCGAGCGCAGGCAGCCGGTCACCGCGGCCGGCCTGGGCCTGGACCAGGAGCCGCTGGCGCTCAAGGACCTCCAGGGCAAGGTCGTCGTGGTCAACTTCTGGGCGTCGTGGTGCTCGCCGTGCCGGGCCGAGGCCCCCGCGATGGAGCAGCTCTACGGCGAGAACAAGGCCAAGGGCGTGGAGTTCGTCGGCGTCGACGTCAAGGACACCGACGCGGCCGCCAAGGCGTTCGTCCGCACCTACCAACTGACCTACCCGAACCTGGCCGACCCGCAGGGCAAGATCACCCTGGATTTCCGCTCGGTGTCGCCCGGCGCGGTCCCGACCACGCTGATCCTGGACCGCAAGGGCCGGATCGCCGTCCAGCACTCGGGTTCGATCAACTACACCGCGCTGGCCCCGCTCATCGCCCGGGTGGTCGCGGAGAAATGAGCTTCGCCGACACCGTCGCGGGCGGCTCCCTGCTGATCGCCCTGCCGGTCGCGGCGCTGGCCGGGCTGGTGTCGTTCCTGTCGCCGTGCGTGCTGCCGCTGGTCCCCGGCTACCTGTCCTACGTCACGGGCCTGGCCGGCGTGGACCTCGCCGAGCAGCGGCGCGGCCGGCTCCTGGCCGGTGGCGGGCTGTTCGTGCTCGGCTTCTCCGTGGTGTTCCTGGCATACGGGGCGCTGTTCGGCAGCCTCGGCGGCTGGATCGTCGACTACCAGGAGACGATCACCCGGGTCCTCGGCGCGGTCACGATCGTGTTCGGGCTCGCGTTCATGGGCCTCGTCCCGGGGCTGCAGCGCACCTTCAAGTCCGCGCGGCTGCCCGCCGCCGGGGTGGCGGGCGCTCCGGTGCTGGGCGTGCTGTTCGGACTCGGCTGGACGCCCTGCATGGGACCGACGCTCGGCGCGATCCAGATGCTCGCCGTCAGTGAGGGCAGCGCGGGCCGCGGCACCACCCTGTCGTTCGCCTACTGTCTCGGGCTGGGCATCCCCTTCCTGCTGACCGCGGTCGCCTACCGGCGCGCGCTCGGCGCGTTCGCCGTGGTTAAACGGCACTATCAGCTGGTGATGCGGCTCGGCGGCGGGATGCTGGTCGTGCTGGGCCTGCTGCTGGTCACCGGGGTCTGGACGGACTTCACCGTGCACCTGCGCACCATCACCGACGGCTTCGGAACGGGTGTGATCTAGATGGGCCTGATCGGCTGGCTGCGCTGGGCGTGGCGGCAGCTCACCTCGATGCGCACGGCGCTGATCCTGCTGTTCCTGGTGGCGCTCGGCTCGGTGCCTGGTTCGCTGCTGCCGCAGCGCAGCTTCGCACCCGAGCGGGTCGCGGAGTACCTGCAGCGGCACCCCGACCTCGGGCGAGCAGACCGGCCAGGCCGAGGACTTCATGGCCAGGATCTCCTACGAGTCGAAGCCGGGCGGCCGGAGCAGGAGCTATGAGCTGCGGGTCAACCACCCGCTCAGCGTCGACGGGGCCA
>JBDSTJ010000279.1:0-4988 GCA_039928335.1 Streptosporangiaceae bacterium
TCGGCTGGACCGACGTGGCCCGGTTCTCGGCCCTGAACGTGCCCGCGGTGAACTACGGTCCGGGCGAACCGACCCTGGCCCACCACCGGGACGAGCACGTCTCCGTCAAGACGATCTTCACCTGTGAGAGCCGGCTGCGAGCGTGGCTGGCCTGATGGCGAAGCGGGTTTCAGCGGGTTTCCTGGTCCTCGTCCTCATCCTCGGCGGTACCGGCTGGTGGGCGTACAACAAGCTGCGGGTCGCCTTCCTCGGCGACGGGTGCAAGGTCACCGTCAATGACGAGTCGGTCAGCCTCGACCTGGAGGAGGCCCCCAACGCCGCGACGATCGCGGCCGTCGCGCACCGGCGGAAACTGCCGGAACGGGCCGTCGTGATCGCGCTGGCCACCGCCGAGCAGGAGTCCCACATCGAGAACATCGACTATGGCGACCGCGACTCCGTCGGGATCTTCCAGCAGCGCCCCTCGCAGGGCTGGGGCACCGAGAAGCAGCTCGTCGACCCCGTCTATGCCTCCGAGCGGTTCTACGGTGCGCTGGTCAAGGTCAAGGGCTACCAGAAGCTCGACCTGCACGACGCCGCCCAGCGGGTGCAGCGCAGCGCCGACGGCAGCCTGTACGCCCAGCACGAGAACATGGCCCAGATCCTCGCCGGCGGCTTCACCGGCCGGATCCCCGGCGCGGTCACCTGCTGGTACCCCCAGGACCGGTCCAGCGCCACGCCGGACCACGCCAAGGCCCTCACCGAACTGGTCCGCAACTACGGGTCGGCCACCGAGACCCTCCCCGGCGGGGCCAAGGCCCCCTCCAGGGACCTCGGCTGGTCCTATGCCTCCTGGCTCGTCTCGCACGCCGCGACGTTCGGCATCAAGAAGGTCAGGTTCGACGGCCACAGCTGGACCCCCGCCGACGGCAGCGACGGCTGGTCGGACTCCGACACCGCCCCCACCGACCGGGTCCTCATCTCCTGACCCCCGGTAGACCCCGGCAGGCCCCGGTGCGCGAGCTCCTCGGGGTTCGCGGGAAGGGAACCGGGCCAGAAGTAGGTGCCGGGGAGGACCCGGCGGTGCCAGGTGAAGGCGGCAGTGAAAGCGGCAGTGAAGGCAGCGGTGAGCCGACGGCGCGGGCTCATCGCTCGTACCGGTGGAAGAGGCTCCAGCAGGCGGTGAGGGCCGCGGCGAAGGCGGGCAGCCACAGCAGCCGGGCCGCCACCCAGGCGGGGTCGTCGGGGACGGTGTGCAGACCGGGGAGCAGGCCGAAGGTCAGTGCCCCGACGGTGACCAGGAGCATCGCGGTCTGGTGCCACAGGAAGACCGTCATCGCGGAGAGGTTCGCGAGGGCGACGGCCGCCCAGGGGCGGGGGCGTCGCAGCCAGCGGGTCAGCGGCCCCCGCAGGAGGAGGGCCAGCCCTGCCTGGGCGATGCCGAAGGTCACGGCGGCGAGGGTCGGCGGGTTGAGGTTGGAGACGGGCGTGCCGGGGACGCCGACCATGCTGCCGGGGTAGGAGGCGTACCGGATCAGCAGCAGGGTTGCGGCCGTCCCCGCCACGGCCATCAGCACGGGAAGCCGCCGGGTGGTGAAGGCTCCGCGGGCCCAGCCGACACCGAGCAGGAACGGCACCGACCAGCCGGCGACCAGGTTGATCCAGCCGAGCCCGGCGGGGCCGGCGGGGCCGGCGGGCTCGGCCAGGGCGAAGCGGGTGACGTCAACCAGGGCGGTGACCGCCAGCGGGAGAGCCACGGACCAGAGACCGAGACGGTGCCAGAGAAAGCCGAAGACCGGGGCCAGCGCGGTCAGGGCCGCGTAGACGCCGAGGAACCACAGCGGGCTGAGCACCAGTTTGAGGATCGACCGCAGGCTGTCTGCGGTGACGCCCATAGCCCACAGGCCCAGGGTCAGGGGCACCCAGGCCAGCAGCAGCGCGGGCACCGGGCGGGCCAGCCGGCCCAGCCGGCGGCGCAGCCACGGCAGGTAGGGCGCGCCGGCATTGGCCACGGTGTAGCCGCCGACCAGGAAGAACACCGCCAGGGTCTGCAGCAGCCAGGTCACCGGTGTCAGCAGGGGCAGCGAGCGCAGCGGGCTGACCACGGCCAGGGCCCCTTGGCCCCGGCTGACGAGGGCGGTCACCAGCCAGTGCCCGAGGACCACACCGAGGATCGCGAAGGCGCGGAGGGCGTCGACCGCCCGGTCGCGGGAGTGCGGGGTGGCGTCGGCGACACGTTGTGCGAGCACGTCAGGCTCCTTGCCCGAGGGCGATCAGGGACAGGTTGCGGAGGGACCGGCTGCCGGGCCTGAAGTACTGGCTGTGGCTGCCGGAGCCGGCGTCGAACACCGTGGCTCCGAAGGACCGGGAGATCGGGTCCCGGCCGAAACCCAGGCCGAGGAACCGGATGTTCGGGACATGCCGGATCCAGTCGCCGGTGCTGCGGGCGGCCCAGACCCGGGCGGGGGTACGCAGGTCGGCGGCCCGGTCGGCGGTCGTGCCGGGGCTGCCGACCAGGGCGAGGTCCGCCACGGGCAGGCCGGGGGCGGCCTTGGCGCAGACGACGCCGCCATAGCTGTGGCAGAACAGGCCGATCTCGGCGGTGCGGTTGACCGCCTTGAGGTCGCGGACGAACCCGCGCAGGTCCGTCGCGGCGTGCACGGCCCGGCCGGCCGTCACCGCGGCCCTGCTGACCACAGCGGGCGAGTCGTACCCGAGCCACGCGATGACGGCGACGTTGGCCGCCGGGTCCAGGGCCTTCGTCCGCAGGTAGAGGGACCGGGCCGCTCCCCCGGCGAACTTCCACGAGTCGAAGCCGCCGATCCGGTTGCCGGCCCCCGGCACGACCACGGCGATCCGGTCGGCACCGGCCAGATCGCCGTCGACCTCGACGATCCGGCCCGCGCCCCGGGCGTCGAAGGACAGGAAGCTGCGACCGGGGCTCAGCAGCACGGACAGATCCCGGGCCCGGCCGCGGTCCCGGACCCGGCGCGCGGTGCTCACGGCCCGTTCGATCTCGTGCCGCGCGGCGGCATAGCGGACGGTGAGGGTCTGCGGCGACAGGCCCGGGAGTACGGCTGGAGCCGCATAGGGTCCGGCCGTCGTCACCGGTGGCGCCAGGGCCACGACGGAGACCACGGCGAGCGCGAGGCGAGCGAGCATCGCTCGGACTTCCTTCCTGTTCAGCGGGTCGATCACTGAGCAAGTTAGAAATCCGGCGGGGTACCCCGAATCGGGCCGTGGTGGGGTGGTCCGGGGTCATACCCGGGTAGGGGTGGCGTCAGGAGTGGCGTCAGGAGTGGCGTCAGGAGTGGGGTCAGTCGCCGGGCCGCACCAGGCCGGTCTCGTAGGCGAAGACGATGGCCTGGGCGCGGTCGCGGAGCGCGAGTTTCATCAGGATCCGGCCGAAGTGCGTCTTCACGGTCTGCTCCGCGACGAACAGACTTCCGGCGATCTCGCCGTTCGACAGGCCCCGGGCGACCAGCGCCAGCACCTCGGTCTCCCGCTCGGTCAGCTGGTCGAGCCGCTCCTGGGTGGGTGCGCGGGGCGCGCCGAGCCGGGAGAACTCGGCGATGAGCCGTTTGGTGACCTTCGGGGACAGCAGCGCGTCGCCGGCCGCGACCACCCGGACGGCGTCGGCCAGTTCGGTCGCGGAGGCGTCCTTGAGCAGGAAGCCGCTGGCCCCCGCGCGCAACGCCTCGTACACGTAGTCGTCCAGGTCGAAGGTGGTGAGGATCAGCACCTTGGGTGCCCCAGATGTCCCAGATGTCCCAGATGTCCCGGGCGCCTTGCAGCCCGCGGGGCCGAGCAGGGCGCGGGTGGCCTCGAGGCCGTTCATGACCGGCATCCTGATGTCCATCAGGACCACGTCGGGCTGGACCTCCGCGACGACGCCGAGCGCATCGGCGCCGTTGGCCGCCTCACCGACGACCTCGATGTCGGCCTGGACGTCGAGGAAGACCCGGAACCCGGTCCGCACCATGCCCTGATCGTCCACGATCACGACCCTGATGGTCACGAAGCGCCCGTCAGAGGCAGGTCGGCACGCACGATGAAACCTCCGCCGGCTGTCGGTTCCGCACTGAATTCGCCGCCCAGCATGACAGCTCTCTCCCGCATTCCCACCAGCCCGTGCCCGCCGCCGGGGAGGGCATCGCCGGGAAGGACGCCACCGGGGAGGACGCCGACGGGCCGGTCCGGCGGACCGTTGGCGACGCGTACGGCCAGTTCGACGCCGTAGGTCAGCTCGATCCGGACCCGGGAGCCCGGCGAGTGCCGCATCGCGTTGCTGAGCGCCTCCTGCACGATCCGGTAGGCCGACAGGCTCACCGCGGGCGGCAGCGGACGCGGGACGCCGAACACCTCGGTCCCCACGATGAGGCCGGGCACCCCGGCGATCAGTTCGTCGAGTTGGTCCAGGCCGGGCTGCGGAGCGGTCTCGGCGATCTCCGAACGCAGCACGCCCAGGATGTGCCGCATCTCGGTGAGCGCGTCCAGGGCGGTGGACCTGATCTCGGCGAAGGCCTGGGTGACCGGTGCGGGCAGGCCGGGTGCGGCCAGCGGGGCGGCCTCGGCCTGGATCGCGATCACGGACATGTGGTGGGCGACGACGTCGTGCAGTTCCCTGGCGATCCTGGACCGCTCCTCGAGCAGGCCCCGGGCGGCACGCTCCTGCTCGGTCTCCTCCTCGGCCTCCTTGCGCGCCTGGTCGACGACCCGCAGGTCACGCTCGGCCTCCCGGCGGGCCCGGATGTTGAGGCCCACCAGGAGAGGGGCGGAGGCGCCGATGACGACGAACAGGCCCACCCCGTTGTCCTGGGCGACGAGCAGGCACGGGAGCGCGACGACCAGGGCGACGCCGAAGGTGATCCGCCTCGAGCAGCGGACCGCGATCGTGTAGAGGCACAGCACCGCGACGACGCACGGCCCCCAGATGGCCTCGGGCTGAAAGTCCAGGCTGAGCACCCCGACGGCCAGGCCCGCCAGGAGGAGCCGGAACGCCCCGAGCG
>JBDSTJ010000280.1:0-5831 GCA_039928335.1 Streptosporangiaceae bacterium
ACCTTGCGAATCCGCTTGATCTCCTCGTACTCAGCGGACCCGAGGGCCTTCCCCCGCCGGTCGCATGAGGACGTACACCCCGGGTAGTGCGGCGAGGTGTTCCCAACCGGAGGGAGGGCCTGATGGCCCTGGCAGGAAAGATCGTGGTGGTGCCCGCGGCGGGCGCGGTTCCCGGGCGGAGGGCGGTCCGATGAGGACGACGGTGACCTCCGACCTGTGGTGGAAGAACGCGGTGGTCTACTGCCTGGACGTGGAGAAGTTCGCCGACGGCAACGGTGACGGCGTCGGGGATTTCCAGGGACTGGCGCAGCGGATCGACCATCTGGCCCGGCTCGGCGTGACGTGCATCTGGCTGATGCCGTTCTTTCCCACGCCCGGCCGCGACGACGGTTACGACATCTCCGACTTCTACTCGGTGGATCCACGGCTCGGCACGCTCGGCGACTTCGTGGAGTTCATGCGCAGCGCCCGTGACCGGGGCATCCGGGTCATCGCCGACCTGGTCCTCAACCACACCTCCGACCAGCACCCGTGGTTCGTCGACGCGCGGTCCGGCAAGGACTCCGCCTACCGCGACTGGTACATCTGGAACGACACTCCGGAACCCGACGACAAGGCCGGCGTGGTCTTCCCCGACGTGGAGGACAGCCTCTGGGAGTACGACGAGGGCTCCGGTCAGTACTACTACCACCGGTTCTACAAGGAGCAGCCCGACCTCAACACCGCCAACCCCGAAGTCCGCGACGAGACCGCGCGGATCCTCGGGTTCTGGATGGAGCTGGGCCTGTCGGGCTTCCGGGTCGACGCGGTGCCGTTCCTGGTCGAGGACGTCAGCGAGGAGCTGCGGTCCGCGCTCCCCGACCCGCACGACTATCTGCGGGACATGCGCGCGTTCATGAACCGGCGGTCGGGTGACGCGGTGCTGCTCGGCGAGGTCAACCTGGAGTACCCCGACCTGCTGCGCTACTTCGGCGACGACAACGGCGACGAGGTGACGATGTGCTTCGACTTCATCGCCATGCAGCGGTTCCACCTGTCCATGGCGAGGCAGGACGGCCGGGCCCTCGCCGAGGCGCTGCGGGAGCGGCCGAAGCCGCCCAAGGACAGCCAGTGGGCGGTGTTCGTGCGCAACCACGACGAGCTGACACTGGACAAGCTGAGCGAGTCCGAACGGCAGGAGGTCTTCGCGGCGTTCGGACCGGACAAGGACATGCAGGTGTACGGCCGGGGGCTGCGCCGGCGCCTGCCGCCGATGCTCGAGAACGACCTGCCCCGGCTCAAGATGGCCTACAGCCTGATGTTCGCCCTGCCGGGGACCCCGGTGCTCTTCTACGGGGAGGAGATCGGCCTCGGCGAGGACCTGAGCCTGGAGGGCCGGATGGCCGTCCGGATCCCGATGGACTGGGCGGCCGTGCAGGACCAGCGGCACACACCCGACTCGCTGATGACCTGGATCACCAAGATGGTCATGGTCTACCGGGAGTGCCCGGAGTTGGCCTGGGGCGACTACGAGGTGCTGGACCTGGGCGATACCGCCCTGTTCGGCCTACGGTCACAGGCCGAGGGCCACTGCGTGATCACGGTGCACAATCTCGCGGACCGTGCCGCCGACACCGTGCTGGCCGTTCCAGCCGGTCAGGCTGAGCTGACCGATCTGCTGACCAGCACGGCGGTCGAGGTCGATGCCGACGGGAACCTGCCGCTGCGGCTGGAGCCCTACGGCACCTGCTGGCTGCGGACCACCGGTTAGGAGCGGGCCCTGCGGCGGCGCATCAGCTTGAACAACACGAGCAGCGCCGTCGCGGCGGCCGCGCCCTGGGCCCGCCTGGTGTTCTCCGGAGTGGTCGCGATCTCCCTGGCGCGGCCGGCCGCCGCGGTGACGACGGCGCTGTTGGCCGCGGCCACGCCCAGCTCGGCGGCCCTGCCGCGCACCTGCACGGCGGGCTGCGCCGCAAGCTCCCGTTGGGTCGGGCGGCTGTGGCGTCGGCGACGCCACACCCAGGCGGCGACGGCCACCGCCGTCGCCCCGGCGATCACGGCGGTGCCCTGGGCGGTCCACGACGTGTTCTCGCCCGCCACGTCCGGGGCCCGCAGGCCGCCATCCGCCTCGGGCGGCGACTCGCCGAGATCCTCGAGGATCTCCTCGGCCTCCGCCTTGAGGTCGTCCTCGTCGGCGCTCATCGGTGGGCCCTCTCCTTGATCTCGCTGATGTCCTTCTCGACGCTCTCGATGGCCTCCTCGGGCAGCGGCGGCGTCGCCTGCCCGAGCTGCCTGCGGCCGGTCAGCCCCAGGACCGCCGCCACACCGAACAGGACGGCCGCCACGATCAGGGCGGCCGCCCACACGGGCATGACCAGCGCCAGCGCAGCGGCGACGGCCACCAGCAGCGCGGCGGCGCCGTACAGCGCGACCAGTCCCGCACCGCCGAACAGTCCAGCCCCCACGCCGGCGTGCTTGCCCTTGTCCTTCATCTCGGCCGCCGCCAGCCGCAGTTCGGCCCGGACCAGCTCGGAGATCTGCTGCGACGCATGCTTGATCAGTTCGCCGGTGCTCTCGGTCTCTGCCATGGTGCCCTCCTCGACTCTGAGAGAACTAGGGACTTCCCCGCCTGACCTCGCCAAACCCCCACCTCCACCAACCTGGATGGATCTTCTCCATCAATCGATTGACTGATGACCGGTGCGCACCTATTTTTGACCATATGACGCCCGAAACGGCAGAGCCCGACACCGCTCTCGAGCGGATCCTCGTCGTGGCCACCCGGCTGTTCGCCTCCCTGGGTTATGACGGCACCTCCACCCGGCTGATCGCCGACGCGGTCGGACTCAACGTCGCCACCGTCGCCTATCACGCGGGCGGCAAGCGCGATCTCTACCTCCTCGTGATGGAACGCGCCCACCAGGCCGAACACGGCGCGCTGTCGGCGGCCCTGACGGAGTTCACACCGGACCCGGCCGGGCTGCACCGGCTCCTCGACCGCTATCTGGACTTCTGCGTGGCCCGCCCCGAAGTGCCCGCCCTGTGGGTGCACCGCTGGCTCTCCGACGCCTCCGACCTCACCCAGCTCGAGGGCATGTACGCCAAGCCGCTGGTCGACACCGTCGGCCGGGCGATCGAACTGGCGATGAAGGAGATGGACCATGATCCGCAGACGGATCTGGAGTTCACCCTGTGGAGCTTCGTCTGGTGCATCCACGGGTTCGGCCTCGGCGGCACCCTCGACGAGCAGGGCCGCCGGCTGGGCGGCCAGGACGCCCCGTCGCTGACCAGGTTCCGCGCCCATCTACACCAGCTCGCCGACCGCCTGCTGGTGCTCCGATGAGCTCGCCGATCAGCCGCTCCCGGCTCCTCGGTTTCGGTCTGGGTTCGGTCGGCACCGGGGTCTTCGGCGCGGTCCCGGGACTGCTGCTCCTCTACTACCTCACCGACGTCCTCGGCACACCCACCGCGCTGGCCGGGGTGGTGCTCGTGGTCCCCAAGGCCTGGGACGTGCTGTTCAACCCGGTCGTCGGCGCGGCCAGTGACCGGGAGGCCGTGCGCACCGGGCATCGCACCCGACTGCTCCTGGTGGGCGCGCTCGCCCTGCCGGTGCTGTTCGCGCTCATGTTCATGGCCCCCTGGGACTCCACGGCGGGCGCGGCGTGGGTCGCGGTCACCTTCCTGCTCGCGGCCACCGCGTTCGCCTGCTTCCAGGTGCCCTATGTGGCGCTTCCAGCCGAGATCTCCCCCGATCCAGCCCAGCGGACCCGGGCGATGACCTGGCGGATCGTCTGCCTCACCGTCGGCATCCTGGTCGCGGGCGGCCTGGCCCCTGCGATCGTGGAGCTCGGCGGACAGGGCCGCGGCGGTTACGCGCTCATGGGCGGACTGATCGGCCTGGTCCTGGGCGCCTCCATGCTGGTCGCCGCCCGGCGGACCCGGTGGATCCCGAGCAGGCCGGGTCCGGAACCGCTGAGCCTGGGTCGGGCACTGCGCACCGCCCGGGGCAACCGACCGTTCTTCGCGCTGCTCGGCGCGTTCGTGGCCCAGTCACTCGCCGTCGCGGTCATGCTGGCGGGCGCTCCCTACGTGGCGACCTACCGACTGGACGACTACGGGCTGACCTCGTTGATGTTCGTCTGCATGGTCGCGCCGAGCGCGTTCGCCGTCCCGCTGTGGGCGGTCGCCGCCCGCCGCTGGGGCATGGTCCGCTGCTATCTCGTCGCCGTCGTGACCTTCGCGGTGACCGCCATCGCGCTGTACCCGGCGATCACCCGGGGCGCGGTGGTTCCCGTGCTGGTCCTGACCGGGCTGATCGGCATCTGCTACGCCGCCGTCCAGCTGGTGCCGCTCTCCCTGCTCCCCGAGACCGTCCGGGCCGACGAGGCACGCACCGGGCACGCCCAGTCGGGGGCCTTCACCGGGGTCTGGACCGCGGCGGAGACCGCGGGCATGGCCGTCGGGCCCGGGGTGTTCGCCCTGGTCCTGACCGTCACGTCCTTCACCGCCGCACCCTATGCCGCCACCTCCTTCACCAGGAAGGCCACCCAGCCCGAATCCGCCCTCACCGGGCTGACCGCGGGCTTCACTCTCATCCCGGCAGCGTTGATGCTGCTCAGCGTGCCGATGATGCTGGCCTACCGCCGGCGTGCGGCATCCCCGACCAAGGAGTCCCAGCATGCTGCCTGAGACCGGCCGGACGGCCGAAGACCTGCTCGCCGAACTGGCCAGGCTCAAGACCGGCGACCTGCCCGTACGGGGAGGCAAGGTGACCGCCTACGTGTACGACACCGGGCGGCCCGAGGTGCACGAGGTCGCCGCCAGGGCCTACTTCGAGATGCTCGAGACCAACGGGCTGGACCCAACGGCGTTCCCGAGCATCATCGAACTGGAACTCCAAGTCGTCACCGCCGTGGCCGAACGGCTCGGCGGTGGGGCGGGCACCCCCGGCATCTTCACCAGCGGGGGCACCGAGTCGATCATGCTGGCGGTCAAGGCGGCCCGGGACTCCCGCCCGGTCGAGGGGCGGCCCGAGCTGGTCATCCCGGTGAGCGCGCACCCGGCATTCCACAAGGCCGCGCACTACCTCGGGCTCGACGTGGTGATGACCCCGGTCGACACCGGGACGTTCCGGGCCGACCCGGCTGCCGTCGCGGCGGCGATCACCGACCGCACCGTGCTGGTCGTGGCCTCCGCCCCGTCCTACCCCCAGGGTGTCGTCGACCCGGTCGAGGAGATCGCCGGAACCGCCGCGGACCGCGGCGTGCTGTGCCACGTCGACGCCTGCGTGGGCGGCTGGCTGCTGCCGTGGCTGCGGGAGACCGGGACGCCGGTGCCGCCGTTCGATCTGTCCGTCCGGGGAGTCACCTCGATCTCCTGTGACCTGCACAAGTTCGGCTACGCCCCCAAAGGGGCCTCAACCGTGCTCTTCGCCGACGAGGCCGTGCGGCGTAAGGCCTACTTCGCCTCGGCCGACTGGCCCGGTTACTCGATCATCAATGCGACCGTGCAGAGCAGCAAGGGCGCGGGCCCGCTCGGCGGGGCCTGGGCGACGATGATGGCGATCGGCGCGCAGGGCTACCGCGAACTGGCCGCCGACGCCCGCAGAGCCGCGCTGCGCCTGATCGAGGGCGTCGAGTCGATCCCCGGGCTGCGGGTGATGGGCTCCCCCGACGCCTCGCTGGTCGCCCTGGCCTCCGACGACGACAAGCTCGACGTGTTCGTGCTGTCGGACGAGGCGCGCCGGCGCGGCTGGCTGATCCAGCCGCAACTGCGCTATCCCGGCATCCCCGCCAACGTCCACCTGACCCTGACCGGGGTGAGCCTCCCCGGGGTCGATGAGCTGCTGGCGG
>JBDSTJ010000281.1:0-4500 GCA_039928335.1 Streptosporangiaceae bacterium
CCGACGGCCCGTCCTTGGGCACCGCGCCCGCCGGAACGTGGATGTGCACGCCCCGGTCCTTGAGGTCGCCGACCGGCAGTTCCAGTTCCGCCCCGCGCGAACGCAGGTAGGACAGCGCGATCCGGGCCGACTCCTTCATCACGTCACCGAGCTGGCCGGTCAGCGTCACCCCGGTGTCACCGGTCTCCGCGTCGGCCAGCGAGGCCTCCACGTAGAGGACGTCACCGCCCGCGCCGGTCACCGCGAGGCCGGTCGAGACCCCCGGCACGGCCGTCCGCCGCTCGGACTCCTTCAGTGAGATCTCCGGGGTGAACCGGGGCCGTCCGATGTAGTCCCTGAGGTCGTCGATGACCACCGGCAGGGTGACCTCGTCGAGGGCTACCTTGGCCGTGACCTTCCGCAGCACCCGCGCGACGGCACGCTCGAGCGAGCGGACCCCCGCCTCCCGGGTGTACTCCCCGGCGATCAGGCGCAGCGCCTCGTCGGGGAAGGCGACGTCCTCGGCCGCCAGTCCGGCCTGGTCGAGCTGGCGCGGCAGCAGGTGGTCGCGGGCGATCGTGACCTTCTCGTCCTCGGTGTAGCCGTCGAGCGACACCAGCTCCATCCGGTCCAGCAGCGGGCCGGGGAGCGTGTCGAGGCTGTTGGCGGTGGCCAGGAACAGCACGTCCGACAGGTCAAGCTCGACCTCCAGGTAGTGGTCGCGGAACGTGTGGTTCTGCGCCGGATCCAGCACCTCGAGCAGCGCCGCCGTCGGGTCGCCCCGGTAGTCGGAACCGACCTTGTCGATCTCGTCAAGCAGGACGACCGGGTTCATCGAGCCCGACTCCTTGATCGCCCGGACGATACGGCCGGGCAGCGCGCCCACATAGGTGCGCCGGTGACCGCGGATCTCGGCCTCGTCCCGCACACCGCCGAGCGCCACCCGGACGAACGAGCGGCCCATGGCCCGGGCCACGGACTCGCCGAGCGAGGTCTTGCCGACGCCGGGCGGACCGACGAGCGCCAGGACCGCACCGGACCGACGGCCGCCGACGACGCCCAGGCCCCGGTCGGCGCGCCGCTTGCGCACCGCCAGGTACTCGACGATCCTCTCCTTGACGTCGTCCAGCCCGGCATGGTCGGCGTCGAGGATCTCGCGCGCGCCCGCGATGTCGTAGGAATCCTCGGAACGCTCGTTCCAGGGGATCTCCAGGACCGTGTCGAGCCAGGTGCGGATCCAGCCGCCCTCGGGGCTGGCGTCGCTGGAGCGCTCGAGTTTGTCGACCTCCTTGAGCGCGGCCTTGGCCACCTGCTCGGGCAGGCCGGCCGCCTCGATCCGGGCGCGGTAGTCCTCCTCCTCACCCTCGGTGTCGCCGTTGAGCTCGCCGAGCTCCTTGCGGACCGCGCCGAGCTGCTGGCGGAGCAGGAACTCGCGCTGCTGCTTGTCGATGCCCTCCTGGACGTCCTTGCGGATCGTCTCGGCGACGTCGAGCTCGGCCAGGTGGTCACGGGCCCAGCCGATCACCAGGGTCAACCGGTCCTGGACCTCGGCGGTCTCCAGCAGCTCGACCTTCTGCCCGGCGCTCAGGTAGGGCGCGTAACCGGCCTGGTCCGCCAGCAGCGACGGGTCGTCGATCTGCTGGACGATGTCGACCAGCTGGTAGGCGCCGCGATGCTGCAGGATCGCGGTGACCAGGCTCTTGTACTCCTTGGCCAGCGTGTCACTACCCGCGGCGGTGGTGACGGCGAGCTCGGTGCCCTCCACCCACAGGGCCGCGCCGGGCCCGGTCGTCCCCGTGCCGATCTTGACCCGGGAGACCGCGCGCACCACGGCACCCGGTTCACCGCCCGGCAGACGACCCTCCTGCTCGACCACGCCCAGGGTGCCGACCGCGGCGTAACGGCCGTCGATCCGCGGCACCAGCAGGACCTGCGGCTTGGGATCGCCGACGGTACGGGCGGCCTCGATGGCCGCGCGGATCTCGCCGTCGGACAGCTCCAGTGGCACGACCATGCCGGGCAGGACGACCACGTCGTCGAGCGGCAGGACCGGAAGAATCAGGATCTCGCTCACGGGGGCTCCTAGCATCAGTGCGAACTTGAGTCAGTAGTACTCAAGAAAACGGAGCTCTGACCTATTCCGTCCCCATGTTCGCTCCAAGCGATGGCCCTCGAGCTGCCCCCTGCGGGCGATCTCTTCCAGTTCCGACGAAGACTGGGAACCGGCCGTCCTCGCCGACTTCTGGGGCGATCTCCTTTGACCGCGCTCAACATCCGGCTCGAACCCAGCAGGGCAGCATCCGCGGCGAGCTGATCCGACCCGGACCGCCTCGATGAGCCACGGCAGCAGAGACGAGTACTCCATCGTCTTCACCCCCGACGGAGCCTTCAGCCGAGGGTTCGACCACGAGTCCGAGATGAGCCCCTACCGCGACGACGGCACCTACGCGACCTGGCCAGGCATGATCGACACGGTTCCCCCTGAGTTCGCGGGCTCGGATCGGTCAGGTCCGCCGCGACCGGAACGATCTCCGCTGCCTCAACACAGCTTCGGATCTCCTTCGCGGCCATCTCCAGAGTCTCCATCCGGCGGCCAACGATCACCACTCGATCACCGCGGGCGGCAAGCTCCCGGGCCACCGCCTTACCGATACCGGTCCCACCCCCGGACACGACCGACAAACGATCTTTCACAGGCTCCCCTCCGAGAGAAAAGATCACACTACCAATCCCGAATCAGCGCCCGCCCGATTCCGGAGCCAGCCATGCCAGGGGCACAGATCCGCAGTTCACCTCTGCTTGTTCCGACTGGCCAGGGGCTCAGGAGGTCAGGACGTGGAGGCCCTCGCGCAGGCCGGCACCACTGATCTCGACCATGCCGAGGGCGAACAGGCCGGTTCGGACGCCGAGCATCCGGCCGTCTCGGGTGCGAACGGCATAGCCGCCCTCGTCGAGGGGGATCAGGGCGGCCAGGGACACGGCCAGAACGTTGGGTCGTGTCTCCACGGTGAAGCGGACCCGGACCGGGCCGGGGACGCTGATCGGCTCATCGGGGCGGACGGCCACGGTCACCTGGGGGACCTGGCGGAGGTCCGCGCTGATTCCGCGGACCCGGGCAGCGGCCTCGCTTCCGTCGCCCAGGGTGAGCCCGACCGCGGCCCCGCGGCGGATCGCGCCGACCTGGCCCGCGCCGATCCGGACGAGGACCTCCTGGTCGGTCGAGGTCAGCGACATCAGGTCGGCTGCGGTCCCGTCGCCGCGCACTGCGGCGACCGCCGACACCCGGACCGCGTCGGGGCGGACCACGACGTCCGCGGGGCCGAGCTCGCCGGTCTCCGGCAGGCCGACCTGATGCTGCCAGCACCGGAGCGCGCTCGCGGTCGCCGGGGTGAGGACCGACCCGGTGGTCGCACCGAAACCGAGCGCGCGCAGGTTGTCGTGGACGACCTGGACGTCCCGGCCCTCCTGACCGGGCGTCCCGAGCCTCCGGTAGAGGGGCGTGCTGCCGTAGAACAGCACCGAAGGCAGCCCGTTCACCCGGTACAGCGGGTCACCCCGGCCGACCCTGGCCCCGGGCCCGGGCAGCCAGGTCACGGTGCCACGCCGGGCCGCGCGGACCGGATGCTCCGCGCCGAAGGCGAGGTCGCCCCGGTACTCCCGGGTGTCGAGCAGGTCCTGCCTGGCGATGCTCGTGGTCCTCATGCCTGTGCCTTCTCAGCCGCGCGGTCACCGACCATGATGGTCAGGGATTGTGAAGAAGTTGTTTTCCCGGGCGCGACCGCTTCACATAGGCTCACCCACCATGTGCGCTCACGTTCTGGTCGCCGAGGACGACGAGAAGCAGGCCGAGGTCGTCCGCCGCTACCTGGAGAGCGAAGGTCACCAGGTGCTGGTGGTGCACGATGGGACGACCGCGCTGGCTGAGGCCCGGCGGTGCGCCCCCGACCTGGTCGTGCTGGATGTGATGATGCCGGGGATCAGCGGGTTCGAGGTGTGCCGGGCGCTGCGGGCCGAGTCGGGAGTGCTCGTGCTGATGCTGACCGCCCGCTCGACCGAGACCGACCTGCTGCTGGGGCTGGACTTCGGCGCGGACGACTACGTCACCAAGCCCTACAGCCCGCGCGAGCTCATGGCCAGGATCCGCACGCTGCTGCGCCGCACCCAGTCTGCGGCGCGGCACACCGTGGGCGCGGTCCGGGTCGATCCGCTGACCCACACCGTGACGGTCGCCGGGAGGCAGGTCGAGTGCACGCTCGCCGAGTTCGGCATCCTGGCGACGCTCGCGGCCGAACCCGGCCGGGTGTTCTCCCGGTCGCACCTGCTCGAGCGGATCCACGGGTACGGCCGGTTCATCACCGAGCGGACCGTGGACGTGCACGTGATGAAGCTGCGCAAGAAGATCGAGGACGACCCGCACCGGCCGGCCCGGCTGCTGACGGTGTACGGAGTCGGTTACAAGCTGATCGCCGGCCCGACCGATGCACCGTAGCCTGCTGTTCCGGCTGGTCGCCAGCTCGGTTC
>JBDSTJ010000282.1:0-2936 GCA_039928335.1 Streptosporangiaceae bacterium
CATTTTTGGTGGCATGCTCGGAGTCATGGCAGTGCTGTGGTTCCTGGCCTGGTTGGTGGCCCCATGAGCAAGATTCTTCTGGTCCTTCGGCACGCCAAGGCGGCCCAGGTCCTCGGTCTGGACGATCACGAGCGTCCCCTCACCGAGCGGGGCCTGGCCGACGCCCGGGGCGTCGGCGACCATCTGCGGGAGCAGAGCCTGCTGCCCGACCGGGTGCTGTGCTCGACCTCGCTGCGGACCCGGCAGACCTTCGACGCGCTGGCGATCGACGTTCCGGTCTCCTACGAGCGCGGCATCTACGCCAACGACGTGGCGGATCTGCGGACCCTGATCCGGGTGACCGGGGACGATGTCGGTGTCCTGCTGCTGATCGGCCACAACCCGTCCTTCCACGAGCTGGCGGTCGAACTGACGGGGCAGCGGATCGAGTCCTTCCCGACGAGTGCGCTGGCCGTGATCGAGATGGTCTCCTGGGAGGACGGCGACGGCGGCCTGACCGCTGTCAGAACCCCCAGGACGGGATGATCACCGGCCCTCGGTAGTCAGACGCCGTCCGCCTTGAGATCCTCTGACTTGACACCATCGGCCTCGTCGGCGGCTTCTATCTCGTCTCTGGAGATGCCGAGGAGGAAGAGGATGGTGTCGAGGTAGGGGACGTTGACGGCGGTGTCGGCGGCTTCGCGGACGACGGGTTTGGCGTTGTAGGCGATGCCGAGGCCGGCGGCCTGGAGCATGTCGAGGTCGTTGGCGCCGTCGCCGATGGCGATGGTCTGGCTGACGGGGATGCCGGCTTCGGCGGCGAACTCGCGGAGGGCGGCGGCCTTGCCGGCCCGGTCGATGATGGGACCGATGACCCGGCCGGTGAGTGTGCCGTCGATGACCTCGAGGGTGTTGGCCTTGGCGTAGTCGATGCCGAGGTCGTCGACGAGGGCGTCGGTGACCTGGGTGAAGCCGCCGCTGACGATCGCGAACTTGTAGTCGAGCCGTTTGAGGGTGCGGACGAGTGTGCGGGCACCCGAGGCGAGTTCGACCTGGGCCCGGACGGCGTCGATCGCGGATGCGTCGAGTCCGGCGAGGAGGGCCACCCGTTCGCGCAGTGAGCCTTCGAAGTCGAGTTCGCCGCGCATCGCGGCCTCGGTGATCTCGGCGACCTTGTCGAGCTGGCCGGCGTGCTCGGCGAGCAGTTCGATCACCTCGCCCTGGATCAGGGTGGAGTCGACGTCCATCACGATGAGGCGTTTTGCCTTGCGGAGCAGGCCGGCGGGCTGGACGGCGATGTCGACCTGCTGTTCGGCGGCCTCGATGGCGAGGGCGGCGCGCAGGCCGTCGGAGTCGGCTCCGGACACCATGAGCTCGATCGCGGTCACCGGGTAGGTGGCGAGGCGTTCGATCCGGTCGATGTTCGCGCCGTGTGCGGCGATCCGGCCGGAGATCCCGGCCATCGCGGCGGGTTTGAGCGGGGCGCCGAGCACGGTGACGTGCAGCCGGCCACGTGTGCGTTCGGGGTTCTTGCTGCCGCCGGTGGACAGTTCGACGTCCATGCCGAGATCGGCGGCCGACTCTTCGACGGCCGCCCACAGGGCGCCGATCTGGTGGGTGGAGTCGTAGGACAGCAGGACACCGAGGACGAGGCGGCCCCGGATCACGACCTGCTCGATGTCGGCGACCTGGACCGGGAAGGCGGCGAGGATTCCGAAGAGACGAGAGGTCACCCCGGGGCGGTCGCGGCCGGTGAGAGTGATCAGCAGAGTGCGTTCCATGGCTGGGGACACGCTACCCGCCCCGGGCCGGATACCGGCTGAGCGTCCAGCATGTGAGAGCACCCGGCCGCAGGGGGTGTACCCGAGAACGCTCAGGGGAGCAGCAGGTTGAGATCGCCGAACTCGTGCCAGAGGTAGTGCTCCGCCAGCGCCGCCTCGTAGGTCCGGGAGAGCAGGGCGGTCCCGGCGATGGCGGTGAGCATCATCAGGTGCGAGGACCGGGGCTCGTGCAGGCCGGTGATCAGGCCGTCCACGGCGCGTACGCCCGCCTCAGGGGTCACGATGTGCTCAGTGGACCCGGCGGCGGCTTCGACCAGGCCCGAAGGCCCCACCGCGGTCTCCAGGGCCCGGACGACCGTGGTCCCGACGGCGATCACCCGGCCGCCGGTGGCGCGCACGTGGTTGACGAGCGCTGCCGTGACCGGGGGCACCGCGTAGCGCTCGGCGTAGGGCGGCTCGTGCGCCTCGGTGGAGGCGACCCCGGTGTGTAGCGTGATCGGCGCGATCAGTACGCCCCGGGACACCAGCGCGGTCACCAGGGCGGTGGTGAACGGCCGCCCCGCCGAGGGCATCTCGGCGCTGGCCTCCTCGGAGGGCACCGCGAAGACCGTCTGGTAGGCCGAGACGGGCCAGTCACGCGGTACGTGCCCGTACCTGATGGGCACCCCGTGCCGCCGCAGGTAGGGCACGACCGGCACGTTCAGCCTGGCCTGCCACAGGCGCGGGGTCTCCCGCCGGACCAGGGTGAGCGTCGCCCCGCCGGGCAGCGGGAACCACGCGCCGGGGGTTCCGCCGGCGAACGGCGTCGTCGCCCTGCCGGTGCGGGTCCGCAGCTCGACGAGCCAGAGCCCGCCGGATCCGGACGGGGTCGAGAAGTGCACGGTGAGCCGGTCGAGGCGGACCGCGGCCGGCAGGGTCGCGGAGTCGTTGACGACCAGCAGGTCGCCGGGCTCCAGCAGGGACGGCAGGTCGGTGAACCGGCGGTGGGCGATCCCGTCGGCGGACGACACCAGTAGCCGGACGCAGTCACGGGCCGCGGGCGGCTCGTGCGCCTCCAGCGAGGAGGGCAGGGCAAAGTCGATCATGAGATCTCCTGGGCGGAGTAGCGCCCGCTCGGGGCGCGGGCGGCGATGAGGCGCAGCAGGGCGGGGACGGCGACGTCGGCGGGCAGCGGAG
>JBDSTJ010000283.1:0-4532 GCA_039928335.1 Streptosporangiaceae bacterium
GGCTCCGAGGCACCGCCACCCGGTCCTGGGCCCGCCGCCCCGGTCGCGCAACCCGGGTTCGCCGCCCCGTTCGGGCCACCGCCACCCGGTCCCACCTGGCCCGGAGCCGCCGCCCACGGTGCCACCCACCCGCAGACTGCCCCGCCCGCGCCCTGGTCGCCGCCGCCACCACCACCACCGCACTGGCCCGCACCACCTCGGCGCAGCAGCCGCGGGCCGCTCCTGGCAACCGCGGCGGTGGTCGTGGTCGTGCTGGCCGTGGGCGTCGGCGCCTTCCGGCTGGTCGGCTGGTCGGACTCCGACACCAGTGCCGCCCCGCCGTCCTCGTTCCCCGGCGACGGCCCGGCCACGCCGCCCACCCCGGCCACTCCCGCCCGAACCACTCCCGTCCGGACGGCCCCGGCCGCCCCGGGCGGGTACTTCTCGGACGCGACGAGCCTCCCCACCGCCTTCACCGCGAAGATCGGCAAGCCGCTGAAGATCCTCCAGCTGGTCATCTACCCCGAGTACGCGATCCTCCAGGCCGAGGACCCGGGCAAGAAGGGCAACGTCGACCGGTACATGCTCCGCGGCAACGTCGGCGATCCCGAACCCGTGCAGCTCGCCGGCGACGAGAAGGACCGGCTCGACCAGCACCTCCTCCCGGTGGCCTCGGTCGACTTCTCCCTCGTTCCCAAGATGGTCAAGGACGCCAGGGCCCGGCTCAGGTACGAGGGCGCAGAGGTGTCCCACATCATCCTTGATCGCGGCATCCCGTTCTTCGACGACATCGTGTGGCGCGTGTACGTCAGCGGGCCCCGCGACAGTGGACGTGTCGAGTACACCACCCGTGGACAGGTCCGCAAGGTCTACCGCTGACGGCGCCTGGCTTCCGGTCAGGCCCACCTGGGAGGAATGACGGTGTTCGCGTTTTCGCTGGGTGACGGAGCCGAGTTGCGGCCGTTGGAACCCTGGCAGGCCGAGGAGTTCCTCGCTCATATGGACCGCGGCCGCGAGTACGTCGGCCGACACATCGGCCTGCCCGACGCCACGGCCGATCTCCTGTCCACCCGCACCTGGCTCCAGTCCTACGCCGACAGGACCGCCGCCGACACCGGTCGGCTCTACGGCATCTGGCTCGACGGTCTCCTCGTCGGCGGCGTCCTGTTCCGGGTCTTTGACGCCGCAGCGGGCAACTGCGAGGCCGGCTGCTGGCTGGAGCCGACCGCCGCCGGCCGCGGCCTGGTCACCCGTGCAGCACGAGTGATCATCGACTGGGCGGTCCGGGAACGCGGGATGCACCGCGTCGAGTGGCGGGTGTCCACCGAGAACACACCGAGCATCAACGTGGCCAGACGACTCGGCATGACCCGTGACGGCGTCCTGCGCGAGGACACCCCCTACCGGGGCGTGCGGCAGAGCACCGAGGTCTGGTCGGTGCTCGCCTCCCAGTGGCGTGCCGCGCACGGGAGCGGTCTCAGCTGACGTGCTCGACCCAGCGCCGTCGGAGCGTGTCGAGGGTCTGGGTGCCGTCCGCGGCCCAGACGTCGGCGTTGAAGATCTCGATCTCGATGTCCCCGGTGTATCCGGCCGTGTCCGTGCGGCCGACGAAGTCGCGCAGCGCGATGCGGCCGTCGCCCAGCATGCCGCGGGACAGCAGGGTGTCGGCGGGGAGCGGGGTGATCCAGTCGGCGAGTTGGACGCTCGCGATCCGCGGCCCCGCCCGCGCCACCTGGGCGGCGAGCTGCGGGTCCCACCAGGTGTGGAACGAGTCGACGACGACACCGACGGCCCCGACGGGGAACCGCTCGGCGAGCTCGAGTGCCTCACCGAGCGTGGCGAGCACCCCGCGGTCCGCCGTGTAGATCGGGTGCATCGGTTCCAGCACCGGCCGGACGCTCCGGTCCACGGCGTAGGGAGCCAGCAGCGCGAGGGCGTCGGCCACCCGGGCGCGGGCCGCAGGAAGATCACGGGAGCCGTCCGGGAGGCCGCCGACGACCAGGACCAGGCAGGCGGCGCTCAGCTCCGCCGCCTCGTCGATGGCGCGCCGGTTGTCGGCCAGCGCCCGCTGCCACACGGTGTCATCGGGCGAGGTGACGAACCCGCCGCGGCACAGGGACGACACCCGCAGCCCGGCGTCGGCGACGAGGCGCGCACTGGCCTGGACGCCGTACTCCTGGACGGGCTCGCGCCACAGGCCGATCGCCCCGATTCCGGCCGCCGTGCAGCCGGCGACCGCCTCGGGCACACTCCACCGGTTGATCGTCTTCTGGTTGAGGGAGAACCGGCGCAGGCGCGGATCTCCGGGCTCCGGGCTCCGGGCTCCGGGGTACCGTTACTCACCGCGCAACAGCGCGGTCCGCCGGCTGATCGCCGACGGCGTGATCGGCGCCGTCACCTCCGTCCACTTCGAGTGGGTGCTCGACACCCTCCACGGCGCCGACTACTTCCGCCGCTGGCACCGCGACAAGGCCAGCTCCGGCGGCCTGCTGGTGCACAAGTCCAGCCACCACTTCGACCTGGTCAACTGGTGGCTGTCCGACACCGCCCGGTCCGTGTACGCCCAGTTCTCTCTGCGGTTCCACGGCGCGGACAACGCCCATGCCCGGGGCCTGCGCGACCGACCGACCCGCGGTCAGGGCGCACCGGATCTCGGCACGGACCCCTACCTCCCCGACCTCTCGCTCGACCCCCGGCTCAAGCGCCTGTACCTGGACGCCGAGCACGAGGACGGCCACATCCGGGACCAGGACGTGTTCGGCGACGGCGTGACGATCGAGGACAACCTGGCCGTCCTCGTCAGTTACTCCCGGGGTGCGCTCCTCACCTACTCCCTCAACGCCCACGGACCGTTCGAGGGCTACCGGGTGGCGTTCAACGGCACCGGCGGCCGTCTCGAACTGGAGGTCGTCGAACGCGCCTGGACCCCGCCGCGGGCCGCCGTCGACCCGGCCGCCACCGGCAAGGCGCACACCACCGAACGGCTCACCCTGCAACGGCACTGGAGCCAACCGCAGGAGATCCCCATCGAGTCGGGAACGGGCGGCCACGGGGGCGGCGACACCCTCCTGCTCACTGATGTGTTCCGCGGCCCGGCCGACGATCCCCTGGCCCGCCAGGCCGGCCACCACGCGGGCGTCGCCAGCGTGATGATCGGAATATCGGCCAACCTCTCAGCCGCCACCAGCACGCCCATCTTCTTGCCCGACCCAGGCTGACGGCTCTCAACTCAGCAGGACTCCGCGACAGCGGTGACCGCCTCCCCACGCGGGGTCCCGGGGTTGCCCTCCGGTAACCCAACACAGCGGTGGACCATCTCGGTGAGGGTGACGATGTCGAAGACCGGGAGCTGGAGGGCTTCCTTGACCGCGTGGGAGTAGGGGGCGAGGTCGGTACATTCGATGACGAGCGCGCCGAGGTCGGGGTTGGCGGCGGCGAGGTGGCGGGCCTGGGTGAGGACCTCCCGGCCCAGCCGGTCGGCGTCGAGGTCGTCGCGGCGGGCCTCCAGCATGACCTCGCGGAACTCCGGCTGATCCTCCATGCCGGCGACGCAGACCGGAACGTGGGCGGCTCCGACCCCGTCCAGGTGACGGGAGGACAGGGAGGCCTTCTTGGCGACGAGGAGTCCGACTTTCTGGTCGGCGCGGATCATCCGGTGGACGAGCGGGACCTGGAGGAGGCTGGAGGCGAAGACGGGGACGTCGACGGCGTCGGCGAGGGGTTGCTGGTGGATCGCGAGGAAGCCGCAGCCGCTGGTGACGGCTTTGGCGCCGCGGGCCACGAGGGCCTGGGCGGCCTGGATGAACGGGCCCAGCAGCGTGGGGTCGGCCTGGGTGACGACACGTTCCGCAGTGGCCCCGGCGACGATCTCGTACAGCACCGGGAAGTCGAAGGTCGCGGGGTTCCGGATATGGCCGGGGATCTTGGTGAACGAGGTGTCCATGCAGATAACGCCGATCATGGGGCTCCTCAGCGGTCGACCCGGAGCGGGTGGAGGTCGAGTTCGGGGCGCTCTCCGGTGAGGAGTTGCGCGAGCAGATGTCCGGTGGCGGGGGCCAGGCCCATGCCGATCGGACCGTGACCACAGCAGAGGAACAGGTTGCGGTAGGGCGCGGCCGGCCCGACGTAGGGGATGCCGTCGGGGCTGCACGGGCGCAGCCCGGTCCAGACCTCCCGGTGGCCGGTCAGGTCGAGTGCGGGCAGGTGCGAGCCGACGAGGTCGAGCATCGCGGTCACCCGGCGCGGGACGATCCGGGCGTCCATGCCGGTGAGGTCGAGGGAGCCGCCGAAACGCAGCTCGCCGCCGAGCGGAGAGATCGCGACGGGTCCGTCGGTGAGGATGACGGGCCGTCGCGGCGCACCCGGCGGGGTTCTGACCGTGACGGCATGACCCTTGACCGGCTGGAGGGTGAGGCGCAGACCGAGCCGGCGGGCCAGCGCGGTCGTCCAGCTCCCGGCGGCGAGGACGACGGACCCGGGCCGCAGCACCCGGTCCTGCAGGCGGACGGCGACGATCTCCGCGCCGGCGGTCTCGAAGCCGGCCACCTCGGTCC
>JBDSTJ010000284.1:0-2678 GCA_039928335.1 Streptosporangiaceae bacterium
CAAGACCCTGGAGAAGCTGACCAAGGTCCGCATCGACCACTTCTCGATCCTGGACTTCGCCGGCTTCGCGACCATGACCGACGCTCTGGGCGGCGTCGACGTCCAGATCGGCAAGACCGTCACGGGCACCGAGGCCGGCACCGACCAGGACATCACCTGGAAGGCCGGCAGGAACCACCTCGACGGCGGGACTGCGCTCGCATTCGTCCGCCAGCGCCACGGCCTGCCCGACGGCGACCTCGACCGGATCAAGCGCCAGCAGGCCTTCCTCAAAGCCCTCATGTCCAAGGCCATCCAGGGCGGCACCCTGCGCAACCCCCTGAAGCTGAACGCCTTCCTGGACGCCGTCACCAGGTCCGTCAGCGTCGACTCCTCGATCTCCGGCTCCAAGCTCCGCTCGCTGGCCTTCGGCCTCCGCGGCCTCGGCCCCTCCGACGTCACCTTCATGACCGTCCCGGTGGCCGGCACCGCCACCGTCAAGGGCCAGAGCATCGTCCGCCTCAGGACCGCCGAAGCCCAGGAGCTCTACGGGGCCCTCCGCGAGGACCAGGTGGACGACTTCCTCACCAAGCCCGGACGGGCCAACTCCGTGGACCGGGTCCGCTGATCGATTCGTGCGATTCGCGCCGGTCTGAGATCTTGGTGTCATGAACAGGGCCTCGGGGAAACGGATCAGACGCAGGCTGCTCTCTGTCGGGATCGCCGCGGCAGCGCTGGCGGGGTGCACGTCCTCGCCTGACCCGGTGCCCAGCGCAGCGCCCACGCCCACGCCCACGCCGACCAGCGCAGCGCCGCTGGTGCCGGTGAGCGCGTGCCTGAACGAGGACCACGGCGTGGCGGGCGGCTACGTGGTCAACGCCGACCCCTGGAACACCGGCGGCCGACTGTGCATCACCAGTTCGGGCGGGCCGGACTTCACCGTCACCGAGACGACGGTCGACCCCTCGAACGTCGGAGGCGGCGGGACCCTGGGGGCCTATCCGCACATCGGCACGCTCGACGGAGGCAGCCACGGGCTCCCCCTGCCCGCGGGCAGGGTCCCGGGGTCCACGGTCACCTGGAAGACCGACCATTTCACCGACGGCGGCTTCAACACCTCACTGGACCTGTGGTTCAACCCCAACTGCGACCCCGGCGCGCACGGCGCGGTCTACACCGACCCCGCCAGCGTCGAGATCATGGTCTGGCTCAACCACCAGAACGTCACCACACCCAGCAGCGCCGGCGACTGGAGCGGCCGCCTCTTCCACTTCCCGGACGTCGTCCTGGGTGGGCAGCCCTACCGCGTGTCCGTCGAGACCCGCCCCGGCCCGAAGTACGTCGTCTACTACGAGCGCGTCAACCAGGTCGACTCGGTCGACGGCCTGCAGATCGGCGACTTCACCCTGGACGCCATGAGCCGCCGGGTCCCCGGCCGTGAGCCGATCATCCCGTCGGACTCCCGCCTGTGCGCCGTCCAGGCGGGCTTCGAGATCACCCACGGCAGCCGCGGAATCCGCACCAACTGGTTCGAGTTCCGGGCCCCCTAGCGACGGTCAGCCGACGTGGATCCACTTGGCGACCGAGGGGACGCCGGACTTGTTGGTGACGAAGAGCATGTACCAGCCGGGCGGGGTGAGGTTGGGGTTGGCGTTGAGCTTGACCGTGGTGACTCCCTTGGCGGTCTTGTAGGGCAGCGCCACCGAGCGCTGGTTGGGGTCCGAGGAGTGGGTGACCGCGGCCGGGCGGATCAGCGACGCGCTGGTGATCGGCTGGGTCGACCTGAACTTCTGGTACGAGCCGTAGGCCCAGCCGGTCTTGGGCCTGGCCAGGGTGAGAGACGGGCGCGGGCCCCTCGCCAGGTACGGCGGCGTGAAGATCGTCATGTCCTGGTCGAAGTAGTTGGCCTGGCCGGCGTCGTAGTTGGGGTTGTTGCCGATCGCCAGGACCCGGCCGTCGGGGAGCAGGATCGCGGAGCTGTGATACGTCCGGGGCTGCGGGTCTGCGGCCACCGGCTTGAACCGCTCGGTCTTCGGGTCGAAGATCGACGCTTCGTAGACCGGGTCGGCGCGCTGGTGCAGGCCGCCGCCGGTCTCCATGACCTTGCCGTCGGGCAGCAGCACCGCCGAGACGTACATCTTGCCCATCGCGCCGGTCTGGCGCTGCATCTTGCCCGCCAGGTTGACCATGCCGAGCGGGATCTCCTGCTTGGCGGGGCGGTAGCGCGGGGTGGCCTTCTTCAGGTCGATGACGTCGGCGTGGCGGTGCGCGGTCGCGTTGTTCCCGGCGTTGCCGCCGCCGAGGGTGAGGACCTTCTGGGCCTGGGCGGGCGGCAGCAGCACGCTGGCGGACTGGTCGCGGTTGGTGTGCGCGCGCAGGCCGAGGATCTCGGTGTATCTGGGGCGCTTCTTGTTGTTTCCGTCGTCGTAGACGCCGCCGCCGCTGACCCCGTCAGCACCGGTCGCGCGTTCCACCCCGCGGCCGAAGACGCTGCTGCCGGTGTAGAACAGCCGACCGTCCTGCATGAGCACGAGCGAGGGGTACATCGCCCAGTGGAAGCCGCTCTGCTGGACCTGGTTCTGCGGCAGCCAGCGGCCCGCCCCGGTCTTCTTGTTGTACTGGAAGCGTTCGGCGACCCGGGAGATGGGGACGGCGCCGTTGGCGTCGGGCTGGTCGGTGAGGCCGCCCACGGAGTAGAC
>JBDSTJ010000285.1:0-11585 GCA_039928335.1 Streptosporangiaceae bacterium
GCCAGTCGTCGAGGGCGTGCGCGATCTCGTCGCGGACCCGGCCCGGCCTGGCGTCGAACTCGGCTGAGACCTCGAACAGGAAGCAGCCACCGGGGAAGTACCGCTGCTGGGAGTAGCCGAGCCAGCTCTCCAGCAGTGCTCGGACCCGGGTGAGGCCCGGTGCGGCGGTGCGGACCGGGTCGATCACCACCGCGACGAAGACCTCGCGGGCGGCCCGGACCGTTGCGAGCTGCAACTCCTCCTTGGAGCCGAAGTGGGTGAACAGCCCGCTCTTGGAGATCTTGAGCTCGGCCGACAGCCGTCCGATGGACAGCCCGTCCAGACCCTCGGCCGACGCGATGTTCATGGCGCGGTCCAGGATCAGGCGGCGGGTCTGTTCGCCGCGCAGGAGGCGGCCGTCGGTGGTCATGCCTCAAACAATACGACCATTCGTGCGGTTAGTCGGTTGACAGCCCCGGTCTTTCTAAGTAATCGTACGATCGTTCGTTCTTTTACTCAGGGAGCCCGGATGTCCTCACGAAGCCTGCCGCTCGCCGCAGGCGCGACCTTCCTGGCCATGCTCGACGCCACGGTCGCCAACCTCGCACTGCCCGACCTGCACCGGGACCTACCCGGTACCTCCATCAGCGGTCTGACCTGGGTCATCACCCTCTACGCCGTGTTCATCGCCGCCCTGCTCGCCCCCGCCGGACGGCTCTGCGACCTGCTCGGCCGCCGCACCCTCTACCGGACCGGTGTGACCGTCTTCATCCTCGCCTCGCTGCTGTGCGCTCTCGCCCCGAGCCTGTCCACCCTGCTCGCGGCCCGTGCGCTCCAGGGCGCGGGTGCCGCCGCGATGGTCCCCGCCTCGCTCGCCGTCCTGCTCCACGACACCCCCGCCGCCGGGCGAGCCCGCGCGATCGGCCTGTGGAGCGCCTCAGCCGCCCTGGCCGCCGCCGTCGGACCAGCGCTCGGCGGCGTCCTCGTGGACAGCCTCGGCTGGCGGGCGCTGTTCGCCATCAACGTGCCGCTCGGCGTCGTCCTCGTCTGGTCCGCACGGCACCTCCCCCGTGGTGAGGTCGGCGGCCGGCTCCCCGACCTGCTCGGCACCGTGTTCCTCACCGGCGGCATCGGTGCGGTCGTCCTCGGCATGACCCAGGGCAAGCCCTGGGGCTGGGGCGACCCCCGCATCCTCGCCGCGCTCGGCGTCGGCACGGCCGCCATCGCGCTGGCGCTGTGGCGGTCGGCCCGGCATCCCGTACCCGCCCTGGAGATCTCGCTGTGGCGGAGCCGGACCTTTGCCGCCGCCAACCTCACCTCGTTCCTGTACGGGGCCGCGCTCTACCCCTGGCTCCTCGTCGGTGTCCTGTTCCTCACCCAGATCTGGGACTACTCCGAGCTCAGAGCCGGTCTGGCGATGACCCCGGGTGCGGTCACGGCAGCCGTGACGGCGATCCTGATGGCCAGGTTGGCGACCCCGCGTACGGCCGTCCTGGTCGGGGCGGTGTTCATGTTCGGAACGGCGCTGTGGGCCGCCCTGACCCTGCCCGCCGAGCCCAGTTTCATCCCGTTCTGGCTGCCCTGCGGTCTGCTCATCGGCGTCGGCATGGGGGCTCTGACCACGGGTGCCGCCAGCGCCGCCGCGCTGTCGGTCCACCCGGTGAAGTTCGCCGTGGCCACCGGCCTCAACCTGACCGCCCGGCAGGTCGGCGGCGCGTTCGGCGTGGCCGTGCTGGCGGCGCTGCTGTCGGTGCGGGACCCCGGTGTCTCCGATTTCGTGCCGGTCTACCTGTACTGCGCGGTCGTCTGCGCGGCGGCGCTCGCCGCCGGGCTCCTGATCAGGATCGATTCCGTCGTCGAGACGAAAGAGAGCGTGCCGGCATGAGCTGGACGAAACTGGCGGTCATCGGCGACAGCGTCGCCGAGGGAGTGCGCGAACCCGCGCCCGGATATGAGGACCTGTCCTGGGTCGACCGGGTGGCGCGTGAGCTGCGGCTGGACACCCTCAACCTCGGCCTGCGCTACCTGCGGGCCGCCGAGGTCCGGGAAACCCAGCTCGAACCGGCGCTGGGCTTCGGTCCTGACCTGGCCTTTGTGACCTGCGGCGCGAACGACGCCTTCCGCCGGGAGTTCGACACCGCCGCAGTGGCGGCCGAGCTGGAGCTGATGATCGGTTCCTTCCGGGAGGCCGGCGCCGACGTCGTCACTCTGGGCCTGTTCGACAACCCCGAGGCCACCGCCTTCGCCCGGCGGGCGGCCGCGCGGCTGCGCGAGCTGAGCGCGCTCACCGAGAAGATCTCCACCCGGCACGGCGCATTCCATGTCGACTTCGGCGACCACCCGGCCTGCCCCGACCAGAGCATCTACAGCAGCGACAACCTGCATCTCAACGCCAAAGGCCACGCGATCGTCGCCGACGCGGTGGTGCGGGTGCTCAGGGCCGGCCGATGAGCTGGGGCTTCTTGCTCTTCCGGCGGCGGGACCTGGCGATCTGATCGGGGTCGATCTCCGGCAGGGCCCAGGTCTCGGCCATGGCCAGGCAGGGTTGGCGCCAGTCGGTCACGTGCCGGAGCGCACAGGTCTCCGCCGCGAGGGCGTTCCCCGAGGCGATCGCCTCGTACAGCTCCTCGTGCTCGCTGCACTGCTGGACCGGATCGCGTTCGGCGGTGAGGTGGAACAGCCGCTGCATCCGGACCTCGATCGGGCCCATCATCGAGATCAGCAGCGGGTTGGCCGCCAGCCGCACGATCTCGCCGTGGAACAGGCTGTTGGCGACCGCCAGGCGCTGGGGACGGCCCTGGCGGGTCGCGGTCTCGCACTCTCTGAGCCTGCGCCCGAGCAGCCAGAGGCCGTCCTTGCCGGCCCGTTGCGCGGCGAGCCTGGCGGCGAGGGACTCGAGGTTCTCCCGCACGTCGAACAGGTCGCGGACGTCGGCGGGGGTGAACGGCGAGACCAGCGCGCCCTTACCGGGAACGACCAGCACAAGGCCGTCGGTCTCCAGCCTGCGCAGGGCCTCACGCAGCGGGATCCGGGACACGTTGAGCTGGGCGGCCATGTCCCGCTCGAACAGCCGCTGCCCGGGAGCCAGCTCGACCCGGATGATCTGGTCGCGCAGGGTCTCATAGGCCAGGTCGCGCAGCGAGCCTCGCAGGGGTTCGGCCATCGGTCCTCCTCTTCCGGACTGCCAGGTTAGGGGCATACCACGACGTTCAGTATGAGTAGCAACAAGCTTGTCGAATCCCGTGGACTGAACTATTGTCCGGACACGTGTCCACCAAGGAGCATGAGTCCACCCGGAGACGGCTGACGGACCGGCAGGCCGACACCGTCCGCAGGCTGACCGAGGCCACCGTCGCGGAGGTCCGCGAGACCGACTACGACGGGCTGACCGTCCGGAACGTGGCGCGCCGGGCGGGCGTCGCCCCGGCCACCGCCTACACCTACTTCACGTCCAAGAACCACCTGCTCACCGAGGTCTTCTGGCGGCGGCTCGACGCCCTGGAACCGGCCCGGCCCGGCCAGGTGGCCCTGGTGCTCCGCGAGATCGCACTGCTGGTGTCCGACGAGCCCCCGCTGGCCGCCGCGATCACCACGGCGATGCTCGGCTCCGACCCCGACGTGCGGGAACTGCGGGTCCGGATCGGGGCCACCGTCCGCACCCGGCTCCAGATCGCCCTCGGCGACCGGGACCCGATGATCCTCGAGGCGCTCGAACTGGCCTACACCGGCGCGCTCGTGCACGCCGGGATGGGCTTCACCTCCTATTCCGACATCGCAGACCGCCTCGCCGCGGTGGCAGAGCTCATGATGAGGTGACCGGTGTACAGCCCCTACGACTACCAGGTCCATGAGGACCCGTACCCGACCTACGAGCGGCTCCGCGAGGAGTCCCCGCTCTACCGCAACGACGAACTCGACTTCTGGGCGCTGTCGCGGCACGCCGACGTGTCCCAGGCCTTCAAGGACTTCGAGCGCTACTCCAGCATCAACGGGGTCTCCCTCGACGCCTCGGCCTGGAGCCCGTACGCGCACCGGGTCATGTCGTTCCTCGCCCTCGACCCGCCCCGGCACACCCGGCTGCGGGCGCTGGTCGCCAAGGGCTTCACCCCCCGGCGCGTCCGCGAACTGCACCCCCGCATCCTGGAACTGACCCGCCTGCATCTCGAACCCGCCCTGGAGCAGGGCACCTTCGACTACGTCGCGGACTTCGCCGGCCGGCTCCCGATGGACGTGATCTCCGAGCTGATGGGCGTGCCGGTCGTGGACCGTACCGAGCTCCGCCGGCTCGCCGACCTCACCGTGCACCGCGAGGAGGGCCTCACCGACGTGCCCCAGGCCGGCATGGAGGCGACGTTCACCCTGGTGGAGTACTACACCGAGATGCTCGCGCTGCGGCGCAGGAAGCCCAGCGACGACCTCACCTCGGCGCTGCTGAGCGCGGAGATCGACGGCGACCGGCTCGACGACCGCGAGATCATCGCGTTCCTGTTCCTGATGGTCGTCGCCGGCAACGAGACCACCACCAAACTGCTGGCCAACGCGCTCTACTGGGGCTGGAAGCACACCCTGGTGCCGCGCGTGCTCAACGAACCCGTTGACGCCTGGATCGAGGAGACCCTGCGCTACGACACCTCCAGCCAGCAACTGGCCAGGACCGTCACCGGCGACCTCACCCTGCACGGGCGGACCGTGCCCGCCGGGTCGCGGCTGCTGCTCCTGATCGGCGCGGCCAACCGGGACCCCCGGGTGTTCCCCGACCCCGACCGGTACGACCTGGATCGCGACACCTCGCAGATCATCAGTTTCGGCGCCGGGCGGCACTACTGCCTGGGCGCGAACATGGCCAGGCTCGAAGCGCAGATCGCGCTCACCGAGCTGACCGCCCGCATCTGCGACTACGACATCGACGAGGAGGCAGCTGCCCGGGTCCACTCCTCCAACGTGCGCGGCTTCGCCACCCTGCCCATGACCGTGACCCTCCGTTAGACCGCTCTGAGGCCCTGCCGGATGACGTCCAGGCCGCGGTTCATCGTCTCCCTGAGCATCAGCAGCTCCGCATCCGACCAGGTCGGCTCGAAGCTCTCGCCGACCGGGGTCATCATCGGCAGGTTGTTGCCCCAGAAGACCTTGTCGTAGACCTGGTCGAGGGCCGCCGAGCGGACCTGGAGCGGCACGCCGAGGCTGTGGGCGGCGTCGCTGAACAGGTTCCAGGCGTTGAGCAGCTCGACACAGTCCGGTTCGACCTCGTCGCCGACCACCGTCCAGAAGGCGATGGCGTCGAGGTCGACCCAGCTCAACTCGGTGTCGTCAACGAGCCGAAGGCCGGTCACCCGGGCGTAGTCGTACAGACCGTCAAGGTCGGCGTGGGAGACCAGCCGGCCGTCGTTCACGATCACTCCGTCCGGTTCCGCGTCCTCGCAGAACCAGACAAGCAGGTGCTCCTGGTTGTCGAGGCGGAAGCCGTACGGATAGAAATCGCGCATGCCGCCCAGCCTTGCAGAGCGGGCGGCCTAGGGCCACCCGGATCGTCCCGGTTCGGCGACCGGGAATTGTGACCCATGTCCGAGGGCAGCCCCGAAAAGGCAGGGTTGTTCCCGTGCTGAGTCGCCCGTCCCCCGGGTGGTCAGGGCTGGATGACCTTGTCGATACGGAGATCGGCCAGGAAGTCCCGCACCCAGGACTGCTCGCTCTTGTCCGCCGAGACCCGCACGATGACCCCGTCCTGGCAGATCTGCCGGCCCCGCCACTCCATGATCGGAGCCTCGGCCGGTCCCGTGCAACGACCGGCACGGGCGAACTGCACCGAATGGTCTAGGCCCCGCCAGAAGTCCAGGGTCGGCCCGGTGAGGACGTCGGCTTCCATCGCCGACGGATGGGACCTGCGGCCGGACGCCGGGACGGCCGTGATGAAACCGTCCGGGGTCTGTCCGAACCTGAACTTGCCCGCGTCCGGGTAGTACTTGGACAGGTCCGGCCCCACCGCCCCGGCCACGAGCTCCCGGTCCCCGATGAACCAGTCGCCGTAGCGGAACCAGATGACCTCGGTCTCCTCATACCCGCTGTCCACCCCGCCCGGCCCGTTGGGGTCCATGGGAACCGTCTGAAAGGCGTCGAGGCGCTGCCCGGTACCGTCGAGCACGTACCCGACATACCGGGGGTTCGGCGGGATCGACCGCACCACCACGTCGCAGCAAGGATCGTCGTCGTTCAGGCTGAATGACCAGCTGGCATCCGCCCCGGCCCGCTCGAAGTCCTCGCTCCTGGAATAGCTGACGGTCACCCCGGTGCCGTCCGGCAGGGTCAGCTTGAGCTGCTTCCGGTCGCCCCGCACGGTCACCGGCGGAACGAACCTCGCCTTGAGCGGGCCGACCGTGGGCGTGGGAGCCGGGGCGGCCGTGGCCGTGGGGGAGATGATGGGCGCCGGGTCCGGGTCGTCCCGCCCGGGGAGCAGCAGCCCCGCCACCAGCGCCCCCGTCAGGACCACGCTTGCGCCCACCAGGGCCCGCCTGCGGCGGCGCAGTCCGCGCGAGGTGCCGTACACCCGGTCCAGCAGATCGGCGGGCCGGACCCGGTCGGCCAGTTCGGCCAGCTCGTTCTGGAGATCGCTCATCGTGGGATCACTTCCTCCGTCGCCATGATCTGCCGCAGCCGGCCGAGGGCCTTGGCGGTCTGACTTTTGATCGTCCCGACCGAGCAGTCGAGCAGCCGTGCCGACTCCGCCTCGGTCCGGTCCTCGAAGAACCGCAGCACGATCACCGCGCGCTGCCGGGGCGCGAGCAGCAGCAGGGCCCGCCGCAGATCGATCCGGTCCATCGCGAGCTCACTGCCGTCGCGCTGAGCCCGGTCGGCTCCGGCCAGGGCGACCTCGACGAACCTGCGCCGCTGCCACCAGCCGACCTGCAGGTGGTACATGGTCTTGCGGGTGTAGGCCTCGGCGTTTCCGACCCGTTCCAGCCGGTGCCAGGACCGGTGCGTCCGGGCCAGCGCCGACTGGACCAGATCCTCCGCCAGCTGCTGATCACCGGTCAGCAGGAACGCGGACCTCAGCAGTGCGGGTGTCCGGCCTCGGACGAACTCCTCGAACTCGTTCTCCATGGGGGTGACCTCCTCACTACCTAGAGAGGAGACAGTCACCAAAGGTTGCCTCCTCAGTCCGGTCCTCGAAGGGGTCAAGAGGTTCGGCACGATCTGGGCCATTGCTAGAGTCGAGATCTGCCCACTGTCGAAGGTGAAGGGGTCCTCACCGTGAAAAAGCTTCTTGTTCTCGCCATCCTCGGTCTTGGTGGCTTTGCTGTCTGGAAGCGCCTGCAGCAGGACCGCGCGGAGCTCGACCTCTGGACCGAGGCGACCTCCACGGACTGATGATCTTCCGCTGGGGTACCGGAAAACGGTGTGCGACCAGCGCAGCGGCACCGGTACCCTGGTCCAGTCACACCATGGGGCCATAGCTCAATTGGTAGAGCGCCTGCTTTGCAAGCAGGAGGTCCGGGGTTCGATTCCCCGTGGCTCCACCCATGATCACTGATCTGGTCCGGGCGTTCCTGCCCGATCTCGCAGGTCACCCCGCTTATGTGTACGACCTGGCGGCGCTCGGTGCCCACGCCGCCGGGATCCGGGCGGCCCTCCCCGGCACCGAGTTCTTCTACGCCGCCAAGGCCAACCCCGACGTCCCGATCCTGCGCGCGGTGGCCCCGCATGTCGATGGCTTCGAGGTCGCCTCCGGTGGCGAACTCGAGCACGTCCGCAGGGCACTGCCGACCGCCCGGATCGCCTTTGGCGGGCCCGGCAAGACCGACGCGGAGCTCGCCCTGGCCGTGCGCCTCGGGGTGGAGCGGATCCATGTCGAGAGCCCGTACGAGCTGGGCCGCCTGGCCTCGATGGGCGAGACCGACGTCCTGCTGCGGGTCAACCTCGCCGGCGACCGCGGCGGTGCGGCGCTGGCGATGAGCGGCCCGTTCGGGATGGACCCGGACCTGATCGGCGACTGCCTCGGCATCCTGGCGCGGTCGCCGGGGCTGCGTCTGCGCGGAATCCACGCCCATCTGGCGTCGGGCCTCCAGGTGGCCGACGCGCTCGGTCAGGCTGCGGAGATCCTCGCCTGGGCCCGGCCCTGGCTGGCCGCCGCCGGGACACCGGACCCCGAGATCAACCTCGGTGGCGGCATGGGCGTCGACTACCTCAACCCCGCCCGCCGCTTCGACTGGTCGGCCTACGGTCAGGGTGTCGCGGCCCTCGCCCGCCCGGGAGAGACCCTCAGAATCGAACCCGGCCGTTCCGTCACGGCCCATTCCGGCTGGTACGTCACCGACGTCCTCGACCTGAAACGCTCACACGGTCTCTGGTACGCCATCCTGCGTGGCGGCACCCACCAGTTCCGCACCCCGGTCGCCCGCCACGACCAGCCCTTCACCGTGCACCGGGGCCCGCGGGAACCGGCCGTCCGCGACGGGCCGGTCACCCTGGTCGGCCAGCTCTGCACCCCCAAGGACGTGTTCGCCCGCGAGCAGCCGGTCGAGGCCCTCGCCGTCGGCGACCAGGTCGCCTTCGCGATGGCCGGTGCCTACGCCTGGAACATCTCCCACCATGACTTCCTCATGCACCCGAAGCCGGATTTCCACTATCTCGGCTGACCGGCTCGGCTGCGGTTTCGCCGAGCCGGCATGTGCGCCGCCTGGTCGGTGGAGACTGGCCCGATGGATCCCTGGCCGAGTGTGCGCTCCTTCGTGGAGCGGTTGGACGCCGTCAACGGCACCGGAGAACACGAGCGCGCGATGCGCCTGATGAAGCTCACCGAGGAGATCGGCGAGGTCATGCAGGCCTACATCGGCGTCCAGGGGCAGAACCCGCGCAAGGGTGTCACCCACACCGAGGCCGACCTCGTGGACGAACTCTGCGACGTCGTCATCACCGCGATGGTCGCCCTCCAGACCTTCACCGACATCCCCGCCGAAGCCCTCGCCGCCAAGATCAGAGCCGTTGACGCCCGCTACATGGACCTGAACTAGAGGAGCGGTCGGGCGGTCACGGTGTCCTGGAACGCAGCACCGGCGGTGTCGAAGCCGCTGGCTTCCCGTGGGCGACTCACCCTGACTCATGCTGAGGCCGTTTCGCTTCCTCCGGGTCCACTCTCCGGAATCGGGGTCGAATTCTCCCGAATAATCCTTGCGCTCCGCCGCGAACTGAACCATAGTCTGGACACGTGTCCAGAACAACCGGTCGCTTGGTTGGAGTCTGAAGTTGTTCCCAGAGACGTCCCCGCTACTGATCGACGGTGAGCTGACCGTCGGCAAGGCCGCTTTCGAGACGCTGAACCCGGCCACCGAGGAGGTGCTCGGCACGGCCACCGACGCGACGGCCGACGACATGGACCGCGCGATCGGCGCCGCCCGGCGGGCCTTCGACGAGACGGACTGGTCCACCAACCCCGCACTGCGGGCGCGTGGGCTGCGCCAGCTCGGCGCGGCGCTCGCCACCCACCGCGAGGAGCTGCGCGAGCTGACGATCAAGGAGGTCGGCGCGCCCCGGTTCCTCACTCACGGCGCCCAGCTGGACGCGCCCGCCGACGACGTGGCCTGGTACGCCGACCTGATCGAGTCGTATGAGTGGGAGCACGATCTCGGCCGGGCCGAGCCGATGGGGATGCCGTCGGGCCGGCGGGTCGTCCGGGAGGCGACCGGGGTCGTCGGGGCGATCACGCCCTGGAACTTTCCGAACCAGATCAATCTGGCCAAGCTGTCGCCGGCGCTGGCCGCGGGCAACACGGTGGTGCTCAAGCCCGCGCCCGACACCCCCTGGGTCGCGGCGGCGCTGGCCAAGCTGATCGCTGAGGAGACCGACATCCCGGCGGGAGTGGTCAACGTGATCACCGGCCGGGACCACGGGCTCGGCGCGCAGCTGACCACCGACCCCCGGGTCGATCTGGTGTCGTTCACCGGGAGTACGGCCACCGGCCGGAAGGTGATGGTCAACGCGGCGCAGACGGTGAAGCGGACCTTCCTGGAGCTGGGCGGCAAATCGGCGTTCGTCGTCCTGGACGACGCGGACCTCAAGGCGGCCTGCTCGTACGCGGCGTTCTCGCTGCTGCCGCATGCCGGGCAGGGCTGCGCGATCACGACCCGGCTGCTGGTGCCCCGTGAAACCTACGACCAGGCCGTGGCGATCACGGCCAAGTCCCTGAGCCGGATCGGGGCGGGCGACCCGCAGGACCCCGGGACGATCTGCGGTCCGGTGATCTCGGCGCTGCAACGCGACCGGATCGAGGAGTACCTGCGACTCGCGGTCGAGGAGGGCGGCGAGTTCGCGACCGGTGGCGGCCGTCCACAGGGTGTGGACAGGGGTTTCTGGATCGAGCCCACACTGATCACGGGCCTCACCAACCAGGCCCGCGCCGCCCGGGAGGAGATCTTCGGGCCGGTCCTGGTGATCATGCCGCATGACGGCGACGACGACGCGGTGCGGATCGCCAACGACTCGCCCTACGGGCTGTCCGGCGCGGTCCACGGGAGCAAGGACCGGGCACACGCGGTCGCCCGCCGGCTCAGGACCGGCACAGTGAGCGTCAACGGCGGCGTCTGGTATGGCGCGGACGTGCCGTTCGGTGGGTACAAGCAGTCCGGGATCGGCCGAGAATCCGGCATCGTCGGGTTCGAGGAGTACCTGGAGACCAAGTCGATTGCGGAGGCGTTGTGAAGTTCGAAGGCAAGGTAGCGGTCGTCACGGGTGCGGCGGGCGGAATCGGCGAGGTCTACGCGCGGGCGCTGGCCGCCGAGGGCGCCTTCGTCGTCGTGGCCGACCTCGACGACAAGGGTCGGCAGGTCGCCGAGGAGATCAAGGGCCTGTTCGTGCGGGTGGACGTCTCCGATCCGGAGTCGGTGCGGAAGCTGGCCGAGCAGGCCGCCGCGCACAACGGGAAGATCGATTTCCTGGTCAACAACGCGGCCATCTTCGGCACGATGCAGCTCGACTTCCTGTTCACCATCGACTGGGACTACTACAAGAAGTTCATGGCGGTGAACATGGACGGCGCGCTGCTGTGCGCCCGCGCCGTCTACCCCTACATGACCGACGGCGGCTCGATCGTCAACCAGTCGTCCACGGCCGCCTGGCAGTACTCGGGGTTCTACGGGCTCGCCAAGGTCGGCGTCAACGGGATCACCCAGCAGCTCGCGCACGAGCTCGGCTCGCTGCGGATCAGGGTCAACGCGATCGCCCCGGGCCCGATCGACACCGAGGCCAACCGTACGGTCGTGCCCGGCAACATGTCGCAGAAGATCGTCCGCGACAAGATGGCGCTCAAGCGGATGGGCACCCCCGAGGATCTTGTCGGCATGCTGCTGTTCCTGCTCTCCGAGGACGCGGCGTGGGTGACCGGGCAGATCTTCAACGTGGACGGCGGCGAGGTGTTCCGCGCCTGACCATCCCTGCGCGGCCGAAGCAGTTATATATGAGACTTATGTGATGAAGCTGACATCAAGGGGGTAAAACCGGGGTGGGAGACACTGGTTTGCAGCCCACGCGGGTGGTGGTGATCCCACGTTGGTAGGGTGGGGAGCTGTTGTGTCAGTGACGGGCATAAAACCGCTCAAACACAACGTTAGACTCAGAGC
>JBDSTJ010000286.1:0-6137 GCA_039928335.1 Streptosporangiaceae bacterium
GACGCTGCTGCATGTCGCGACGGACTGGCCCGGTCACTTCCCCAATGGCGCGGCGACCGTGGCTGCGCTGATTGAAGCCGGTGCGGATGTCAACGCACGATTCACCGGCCCGCATACCGAAACGCCGTTGCACTGGGCGGCAAGCAACGATGACGTCGAGGCACTTGATGCTTTGATAGACGCTGGTGCGGACATCGAAGCGCCCGGTGCTGTGATTGGCGGCGGAACCCCGCTGGCGGACGCGCGGGCATTCGCGCAATGGAAGGCCGCGCACCGGCTTGTCGAACGGGGAGCCCGGACCGTCATGGCCGATGCGTCGACCCTAGGCCTGCTCGACCGCCTGGCCGCCTACTTCACCGGCACGACCCCTCCCACACCTGCCGAGGTGGACCGGGCGTTGTGGGGCGCCTGCCACGGCGGCCAGCGCGAGGCTGCCGCCTACCTGCTGGAACGCGGCGCACAGATCAACTGGATTCCTGACTGGGAACCCCTCACCCCGCTGGACGCCGCCCACCGCAGCGACGCCACCGACCTGGTCGCCTGGCTGCGCGAACGTGGCGGCAGAGCCGCTACAGAACTCCCCTGACCTCGTGCAGGCCATCTCAACGTCAGCCGGGGGCGGCCAGCAGGGCCGAAAATATGCTGCCCCAGCTCCGACGCCACTTCCTGCCGTAGGACTGTTCCCGTCACCTCGGGTGAGCGCCTGCCCAGGCTGCGGCGTTCTCGCGGGTGGTGAAGAAGTTGATGAAGGCGCAGCAGGACCGCGTCGGTCTCTATCTGGCGGCTCCGCTCGTCCTCGGAGGTGCACTGCGGAATCGGCAAGCCGACCCGGGCCGCGGCAGGGCCCCGGCAAAGTGGCTTAGTGTCCGTTTTTGAGGCCGAGGGTGTGAGGACGCGGGTGGCGTCGCGGGCGTGGTGGCGGGTGGCGGCTGCGAGGTTGGTTGCTCCGGCCAGTCGTAGGACGGCGATGGCGAGGTTGCGGAGCGAGGCCATGAGGTGGGGGCCGTTGCGGGTGTGGATCTGGGAGTGGTCTTCGCGGTGGAGGGTGTCGCGGACGTGGTGGTGGGCCTCGATCCGCCAGTGTCCGCGGACGATGGTGGCGAGATCGGCGGGGCGGATCTGCCAGGCCTCCAGGCTGGTGATCGCGTAGACGGCGATGGTGGTCTTCTTGCCGGTTTTGAGGTTGCGGCGGGTGCGGGTGATGCGCAGGGCCTGGGCGGCGTGGGGGGAAGAACAGGCCCGCCTGGACGGTGACGATCTTCAGGCTGCGGGACTCGGCACGCCCGTGGTCGCGGGTGTGGTCTGCGCGCTCCGACTGGCCCCGGGGCAGATGCTTGAGCTGCTGGTCGAGGGCGGGCTGATTCCTCTTCACGATCAGGACGTAGTGGGCGTTCTTGCCGTCCACGAGGAACGACGCGGTGTCGCGCTGGGTGTGGAGGGCATCCGCGGTGACGATCACGTCGGTCAGGTCGAGGGGTTGAAGGAGCGGCCGGAGCGCGGTGATCTAGTTGCTCTTGCCGTCCACCTGGACCTGCCGGAGTGTGACTTGGGCCGCCTGGTCCAGGACCGACAGCAGGTGGATCGCGGTGCCGCCCTCGGTGTAAGGGCGGGTGCCGCGCAGGCTCTTGCCGTCCACGTCCACGACCCGCCGACCTCCCGGCTGTGCCGGCTGGCTGGCCGGCCCGTCGAGCCGGCAGGTCAACCACGTGGCAGCGGCCGCGTCGAACGCCTGGGCCTCGACGTGCTCCAGAACCCTTCGGATCGTCGCCTCGTCAGGAGGCTCCCACCGGCGCGACAGCGGATTCCACCGCATGTGCAGGGCGGTCATGACCTGCGGGGACGCGTCCGCGATCCACTCAGCGACCGCCGTGAACGACTGTGCTCCCGAGACCAGCGCGGCGACTGTGACCGCGAGCAGCGACACCAGAGCATGCCGAACCCCGCGCGGGTCACGTGGATCCGGCACCTCGGCCAGACACTCCAGCAGCCCGGGAATCCGCCCGGCCAGGACCTCCCGATCAGCAGCCGAAAGCCCCGAAAACTGGCCGAACACCGGGCAGATCAGAGATGATGATTCCGCAGGCACGACCTTCCTCAAGGTGATCAAAGCCGCGATCACCTGGTGGCGGCAGCGCGACTGGCTCGCCAGATCTCACCTCGCCGCATCAGCGCAGGTCAGAAGCTACTCGTTGGATTTGCGGCTGTTGCTACGAGCACCCCTGGTGACACCACTCTTACCGACACCCCACCTCGGCTTGGTCGTCCCCGACGAGGACGACCCCGAGCTCGCCTGACCCAGAGACACCCCTGCGCCGTGCTGCCCGCCAACCGGGGCGTCCATCTCACTGGCACGGCATGCACCTCCCGAACATGTTTCGAGCGGCCATGTAGGCCGGTACATCCTCATGAGAGGCGCGGATATCCGATTCATCCGGCAGTACGGAACCCGGCGACGGTATTGTGCCGCTATGGATATTTGCGCGTCGCGACCTGGCCGAGGCGCATGATCGACCTATGGCAGGTCCCCGGATACACCGAGATCAGAGAACTCGGTGCGGGCACACAGGGACGGGCCGTTCTCGTCGCACATGAACGCTCCGGCGAACCGTATGTGATCAAATACCTGACCGCAGCGGACCCGGCCTCCCAGCGTCAGTTCCAGATCGAATCAGCCACGCTGCGGCAGATCTCCAGCCCTTACGTCGCCCAATGGCACGGCCATCTCGACCACGGGCCGCAGTCCGCCATGCTCATGGAGGCAGTCGACGGTGTTCCGCTCAAGGAGATCCTGGCCAGAAATGGGCGGCTGTCTCCCGAGTCCTCCCTGCTCGTCCTCAAAGGTTCGCTCCTGGGGTTGCAGGCGGCACACGAGCGGGGCATCGTGCACCGCGACTACAAGCCGGCGAACGTGGTGGTGCAGAAGAACGGGCTCAGTAAACTGATCGACTTCGGTGTCGCCACCCTCACCGGGACCCGGTCGCGGTCAGGCACCCCGCTCTATATGGCACCCGAACAATGGCTGCGCGAACCCGCCGGCCCAGCGACCGACGTATACGCCGCGACGTGCGTCTTCGTCGAATGCGTCACCGGCAAGCCGCCGTTCGCAGGAACCATGGACGCGCATCTGTCGGCCCCGATCCCGCTCGAAGCGGTCCCCGACGGCCTGCGTGAACTGGTCGTCGCGGGACTCGCCAAAACCGTCGAGGACCGCCCGTCCAACGCCGGGGCGTTCGTGGCGGAACTGGAGACCTGCGCGGTCGCGGCCTACGGAGCCGACTGGGAACAGCATGGCCTCAACCTCCTCGGCGGCCTCGCGGGAAGCCTCGCCACCATGTTCCTGCTCGCCCCGGCGGCCGGCTCCGCGCTCACCGCGGGCACCGTAGCCGGTGGCACCGCCACCACCGCCACCACCGTATTCACGGCCAAAACCACGATCATCGTGGCGGCCAGCGTACTCACCGTCGGCGCGGCGGCCGTGACCTATACGGCCAATCAACACTCCGATCCCAAGCCCAGGCCCGCAGCGCTCAGCCTCAACCTCGCCTCGGCCACGATCACCGAGAACTTCGCCCAACCGCACGTGGAGATCCGCGCCGCTGCGTACCTCCAGATGAAGGGCGGAGACCCCGCGATCCGTGAACGGGTCAACCAGGCACTCCGCGCGCCGCTCGACCGCGTGATCAAATACGCTCGCACGCTCGGCCCCTGCCCGGGCGACAAGAACCCCACCTGGGTGTCGTCCACGATCACCCAGGGTTTCACCGGCCCAGCGCTGCTCACCGCGCGGTACAACTTCGAACTGCACAACTACTGTGCCGGCGGCGGGAACACGATCTGGCCCGAGGCCTTGACCGTCGACCTGCGCTCCGGCACCGCTCTCACCGGCAAGACCCTGTGGAAACCGGCAACGCTCACCGCGACGGGATTGCGAGGTCTTGAGCGCTTGGTGGGACCACTCGAGACCCGCTGCGGTCAGGGCACCGCCCTGCAGAACCAGCCGCTCCAGGCCGACGAGTTCAGTCCCGACACCAGGAGCGGGATCGGGACCACCTCGGTCAACCTGTTCATGACCGCGAAGGGCACCGATTTCTTCCGTGCCCCCAACGGTGGCGAAGGCTGCGGCGACTTCACTGTCAGCTTCCCCTACGCGAAAGTCCGTGACCTGCTCCGCCCCGAAGTCGCAGCACTCCTTCCGGCATAGCTCACCCACCACATGGCCGGGGGTATCCCCTGAAGGGCTCTGGCACGATTTCGGTGGTGGCGGTGGGTGTCAGGACAGCAGGATCATCTGTCTGAGCAGGGGGAATCCGGCTCGGCCGTACATGGTTCTCTTGATCAGTTTCGTTTTCGTGTTGACGCCTTCCATCGGGCCGTTGCTGTAAGGCAGGGTGAGCCCGGCGATGACGGCATCGATGTCCTTTTCCAGGCCGTTGGCATAGCTGTGCAGAGCGGGGAGGTCGTCGGCGCGGGCCCGCTGGATCCAGGCGGGCAGGTCCTTGCCGTGGCGCTGGGTGAGAATGGCGGCGAACTCGCGGACCCGCTGAGTGAGGGCGGTGAGGTGCGGGCAGGCCCCGGTCAGGTCGTCGTGGTGCCGTCGGACGTGGTCGGGTAGTTCGGTGGGCCTGGTCATGATCCAGGAGGCGAGGCGTCGCGGGGCCGGAGGTGTGCGGTCGGGGTCAGCGCGTCCCTGGCTGAGGTAGCGGTCCAGCAGGTTCGCACTTCCGGGGTAGCCGAGCTGCCGGATCTCAGCGAGCAGATGGGTGATGGGGAGGTTCGGGTTCTCCGCGAGCCGGCGCCGCAGGTGATCGCGGTAGGGCAGACCAGAGTCTGCCGGAACCGGCGGGGCCGGATGAGCTGCTCGACCGTGGGAATCTGAGCGTGCCGTTTGATCGTGTTCAGGGAAAAGCCCAGGCGGCGGGCGCATTCCGACAGGCTGACCCCCTGATCCAGCAGGTCGTGCACCGCTGTCCAGCGTTCCAGCATCTGCTGGTGGGCCCGCCCGTCGACGGGCCGTGGGTTGCCGGTGTTCCAGCAGCCGCTGTGCCGGGCGACGGTCTTCTCCACCGCCGCGGCGAGGTTGTGCCACAGATGCCACCTGTCACTGACCTGCACGATGTCCGGGTTCGCGCGGCGAATCGCCTCAGCATAGGCCGGGGACCCTTCGCGGCAGACGATCGTGACGTGCGGGTGGCCGCGGAGCCACTCCGCGAGGGTCTCGGCCTTGCGGTCGGCCAGCACATCGATCCGCTCATGGGTGACCGGATCAATGATCATCGTGGCGTAGGTGCGGCCACGCCGCAACGCGAAGTCATCGACACTGAGCACCGCCGGGACCGGCCGACCACCCGTTGGCAAGGCCATGAGCAGCCGCAACACCGCCGTCCGGGACACCGTCACGGCCAGCTTCGCGAGCGCCACGCTGGTGGCCCGCCCGGCCAGCTTGACCCCGAGACCTGCGATCAACGCCGTCAACGACCGTGTCCGGCGCGCGTACCGGACCGTGAGATCAGGGACCTGCTCCCGGAACGTCCGCCGCGAGCACTCCGCGTTGAGGCAGGCCAGCCGCCGCAACCGGAGGTCGATCACCACCGCACGCTCGCCCACCGGCCGATCCTGCAACCGCCGCCAGTACCAGCCATGCACACGACCCGACAGACACCCGCACACCGGACACCCGGCCGGCCCGGGCCGGACCCGGGCCGTCACCCGGACGACATCGGCCTCCAGCACCACCCGATCGACCAGCACTACCTCGACCAGCCGAGGAAAAACGATCTCCAAAACATCAGTTGCACACCGTGATCATCCTGGCTCAAACGACCCACCGTCACCACCGAAATCGTGCCAGAGCCCTACGGGTTACAAGCTCGCTTACCGGCAAGTCCACAGATGTGATCTTCATGTTGCGATCCCTCCAGGGGTGATGAGCGACCGGGACGGGCAGCTCACCGTCGGGACCCTCGCGTTGCGATCCCTCCAGGGGTGATGAGCGACTCGGCCTCGACCTCGGCATCCCCGCCCTGCTCATCCTGTTGCGATCCCTCCAGAGGTGATGAGGTACGGGGACGCACGGCGCTGGGCGAGATGTTGCGATCCCTCCAGGGGTGATGAGCGACCTCTTGGTGGCCGCCATGGCC
>JBDSTJ010000287.1:0-5883 GCA_039928335.1 Streptosporangiaceae bacterium
CGGCCCAGCCGGCCGGGTGGGCTCCGAAGAAGACGAACGAGGCCACCGCGAACGGCAGCCGCAGCGCGATGAAGCCCATGAAGATCACGATGACGACGGTGAGGGCCAGCACCAGGGCGGTCCGCCACCACTGGCGGCGCACCAGCCGGCGGGACTGGGCCAGCGCCGCCCCGACGGTCTGCCGCTCCATCACCACGGCCGGAACCGCCAGGACGCCCACCACGTAGACCCAGGCCATCGCCACGAGGCCGAGCGGGAAACCGGTCACGGCGAGCAGGATGCCCAGTGAGGGCGAGGCCTCCAGGCCGGCGACGAGCACGAACGGCAGGATCGGCAGCGCCCCGGCCAGCAGCGAGCCGCCCAGGACCAGGGTCGCGACCACCACCAGTCGCACCAGTTGCGGCCGCAGGTCCGACCACGCCTGCCCGAACGTGACGGGAAGCCCGAAGAAGGCCCTGGCCAGCACCGGGGCGACCAGCCCGGCCAGCAGCAGGATCGAGTAGGCGGTGGCGAGCAGGCTCAGGCCGGCCAGGACGAACTGGGTGCCGAGCGACTGGATCACCACGTTGGGCGTGACCTCGTCGGAGGCCCGGTCGCCGATGAGGAAGTAGCCGGCCAGTGTCACCAGGAACTGGGTGCCGCCCACGATGAGCACGGCCGGCCCGAGGACCGCGCGGGGGCTGTACCGCATCCCGGCGATGGAACCGTCGAGCATCTCGGCCACCCCGAGCGGCCTCAGCGGGACGTCCCCGCCGAGCAGTTCCGCCCGGTCGACAGTCATCGTGCGTGGCCTTCCCTGGGGCGTGGCGGACTCGAGTCCGCGACATCCTCCCATGCCGGGAGAAGCCGGGCCGTTCGCCGAGTCGGGGGATGTCCTCTTCCCGGGGCGGCCCAGCTGAGAATCTTGCCTGTTAGGGTGAATCTGTAAGTGAATCGGTACGCAGGGTACATGGGCACCCATCGAGATCGCCAAGGATTCCTTGACCGGGGGTCCCTGCGGGTCTCAAAACGCGGGTACCCTGGCCTACCTGGCGCTCAAGCTCAGATACACCGCTTCGGAGAGCACCGCTTCTGAGCAGGCGTCAGACCCCCGAAACTCCCGTCACTGCGATCGATGAGGGCCATGAGAGGACGTGTACTGGTCGTCGATGACGACCTTGCGCTCGCTGAGATGCTCGGCATCGTTCTGCGCGGCGAGGGCTTCGAGCCCTCGTTCGTTCACGACGGTGACAAGGCGCTCGAGGCATTCCGGGATTTCCGTCCCGACCTCGTGCTCCTCGACCTGATGCTGCCAGGGGCGGACGGCATCGACGTGTGCCGCCAGATCCGGGCAGAGTCCGGCGTGCCGATCGTCATGCTGACCGCGAAGAGCGACACCGTGGACGTCGTGCTGGGCCTCGAGTCCGGTGCCGACGACTACGTCGTCAAGCCCTTCAAGCCCAAGGAGCTGGTGGCCCGGGTACGGGCCCGCCTGCGCCGCACCGACGAGCCCGCGCCCGAGACCCTGCAGATCGGCGACATCGCCATCGACGTTGCGGGGCACTCGGTCAAGCGCGGCGACAAGCACATCCCGCTCACCCCGCTCGAGTTCGACCTGCTGGTGGCGCTGGCCCGCAAACCGCGCCAGGTGTTCACCCGCGAGGTCCTGCTCGAACAGGTCTGGGGCTATCGGCACGCCGCCGACACCCGGCTGGTCAACGTGCACGTGCAGCGTCTGCGCGCGAAGATAGAGAAGGACCCGGAGCGTCCCGAGATCGTCGTGACGGTGCGCGGTGTCGGCTACAAGGCCGGTCCGGCCTGATCGCGTCGATGACACTGTGAACAAGGCTCTGCGTACGCTGCGCCGCATCGTGCGCGGAGTATGGCGCCGCTCCTATGTGAGCTGGCGTCGTTCGATCCAGGTCCGCGTCGTCACCACCACCCTGCTGATCTCCGCGATCGTGGTGGTGGTGCTCGGCGTGTTCCTGATGACCCAGATCAACGCCTCCCTGTACGAGGGCAAGTCCAAGGCCGCGCTCCAGCAGCTCGACGAGGGCCTCAACCTGATCGAGAAGGACGCCCCGACCGGCCCGACCGCCGACCCGACGGCCGACCTGGAGAAGCTCGGCAAGGAGCTGGAGACCCGGACCGGCTCGTCGGGCCAGTACGAGGTCTATCTGCGGGATCCCACGCACAACCTGTACAACGCCGGGTTCGTCACCAATGACCTGCGCGCCTCCAGCGTGCCGGACCGGCTGCAGGCCGAGCTGGCCAGGACCCAGCTGACCAAGACCAGGGGCGCGTCCAAGGTCACGGTCTTCGGTGAGATCAACTACCTGAACAAGCCGGATGTGCCGGGCCTGATCGTGGCCGGCCAGTGGGGCCCCTACGAGCTGTACTACCTGTTCCCGCTGGACCAGGAGCAGAACACCCTCGCGATCGTCCAGCGGACCCTGGTCGGCGTCGGCGCGGCCCTGGTGCTGCTGCTCGCGGCCATCGCCTCGGTGGTGACCCGGCAGATCGTCATCCCGGTACGGCTGGCCGCCCAGTCCGCGGAACGGCTGGCCGCGGGCCGACTCGAGGAGCGGATGAAGGTGCGCGGCGAGGACGACCTGGCCAAGCTGGGCCGGTCGTTCAACGACATGGCCACCACCCTCGAAGAGAAGATCGGCGAACTGGAGGGGCTGTCCCACGTCCAGCGCCAGTTCGTCTCCGACGTCTCGCACGAGCTGCGCACCCCGCTGACGACCATGCGGATCGCCGCCGACATGCTGTACGACCACCGCGAGGACTTCCAGGCGCTGGTCTCCCGGTCGGCCGAGCTGCTGCAGAGCCAGATGGAGCGGTTCGAGTCGCTGCTCGCCGACCTCCTGGAGATCAGCCGGCACGACGCGGGCGCGGCCACCCTGGACGCCGAGTCGGTCGACATCCGCGACCTGGTCCTGGCCGCAGCCGGGGACGTCGAGGACATCGCCGAGCGCAAGGGCAGCAAGCTGGTACTCCAGCTGCCGGGCGAGGCCTGCATGGCCGAGGTCGACCGCCGCCGGGTCGCCCGGATCCTGCGCAACCTGCTGTTCAACGCGGTCGAGCACGGCGACGGCAAGGACATCGTGGTGACGGTCGCGGCCGACCGCGACGCCGTCGCCCTGGCCGTCCGCGACCACGGGGTCGGGCTGCGGTCCGGCGAGGCCCAGATGGTCTTCGACCGGTTCTGGCGGGCTGACCCCTCCCGGGCCCGCACGATCGGCGGCACCGGACTCGGCCTGTCGATCTCCCGTGAGGACGCCCAGCTGCATGGCGGCTGGCTCCAGGCCTGGGGGGAGCGCGGGGTCGGCTGCCAGTTCCGGCTGTCGCTGCCCCGGGTGGCGGGCACGGAGCTGCGCGGCTCCCCGCTCCCGCTGGTGCCGGCCGAGGTCGAGCTCACCCGCGCCTTTCTGACCGACCTGGAGGTGAGTGAATGAGCAGGCGGTTCTCGGCGTCGCTCCTGGCCCTGCTCGCCGCGGGGGCGCTGGCGGGCTGCGCCACCATGCCCGCCAGCGGGCGGGTCACGGTCCGCGACGACCACAACCAGCACGAGCCCTTCGACGATCCCTACCTGCGGATCCTGCCGGTCAAGCCGCAGCAGGGCTGGTCGCCCGACGAGGTCGTCAACGGGTTCCTGACCGCGATGGCCAGCTTCGACGACGACCACAGCGCGCTCAAGGACTACCTCGCGACGGGGGTCAGGTGGAACCCGGGCCTGCGGCCGAAGGTGACGGTCCTGGACGAGGTGCAGGTGCCGGTCGCCGACACCAAGGAGGGCGACACCAGCACGGTCGTCCAGATCAGTGGCAAGAAGCTCGGGATGATCCTGGAGTCCGGCCAGTACTCCGCCGAGGACGAGAAGACCTTCAGCGAGAGCTTCACCCTCAAGCTGGTCTCGCCCGGCAGATGGCGCATCGCCGAGGCCCCCGAGAGCCTGCTGCTGAAGCAGAGCGACGTCGAGCGCGCCTTCCGGACGATCAATCTGTACTTCTTCGCCCCGGACGAGCGGGTGCTCGTCCCGGACTCGGTGTTCCTGCCGCTGGTCAACAAGTCGGACCTGCCCAGCCAGTTGGTCAAGTCGCTGCTCGAGGGCGCGACCCCGTGGCTGAATCCGGCGGTCAAGACGTTCTTCCCCAGGGGCACCCGGCTCAAGGGCGACCGGGTCAGGGTCGAGAACGAGACCGCCACGGTCGACCTGACCAGGGAGGCCGCCACCGGCCCGATCAAGCAGATGTCGGCCCAGCTGATGTGGACGCTCAAGCAGCTGACCGACATCAAGCAGCTCCGGCTGGAGATCGACGGCAGGCTGCAGCGGCCCAACGACAAGGACGCCCAGGAGCCGGGCGACTGGCAGGCCTTCGATCCTGACATGTCCACGTCCGGCACGGCCACCCGCGCCTACATGATCGACGGCGGCAGGCTCGCCTCCTACAACGGGATCGACTCCCAACGGGTCACCTCGTTCGAGAGCACCCCGCTGCTCACCCCGGCGGTGTCGCTCACCGCCGAGCAGGCCGCGGGCGTGTCGCCGGACGGGCGTCAGCTGATCGTCGGCAGGCTCGACTCGGCCCGGCCGCGGCCGGCCCTGACGGTGCCGAAGGGGTCACGCCTGCTGCGGCCCAGCTGGGACCGCGCGGGCAACCTGTGGATCGTGGAGAACAAGCCGACCGGGTCGGCGCTCTGGCTGCTCAGGCCGGGCCAGGTCCAGGCGGTCCAGCAGGAGTGGACCGGGCTGAGCGGCTACCGACTGCAGGCCATCAGGGTCGCCCGGGACGGCGTCCGGGTGGCGGTGCTGGTGACGGCGGACAACAAGAACGAGATCCGGATCGGCCGGATCGATCCGACGTCGGCGGTCGAGCCGCTGTCGGGTTTCCGGCCGATCAACGCCTCGCTGGCGAGCCTGACCGACCTGGCCTGGCTGAACGCCGACACCCTCGCGGTGCTCGGCAGCGCCGACGCGCCGGACACGGTCGCGCCCTACGAGGTGCCGATCAGCGGCGGCTCGGCGATCCAGATCGGCTCCACCGGCCTCAACGGGCTGCCGAAGACGATCTCGGCGAGCGCACCGAACCAGCCGATCCTGCTGGGCCTCGACTCGGCTGCCAAGGGCCCCAAGTTCCAGGTGTGCAGCCAGAAGATCAGCGAAGAGGACTCGCGTTTCAGCAGCTGGGAGTTGTGCAAGCCCGGCTCGGCCCCGACCTATCCGGGCTGATCCGGGTGCTGGGGGAGCTGGCCGATCTGGTCCTGCCGCAGCGCTGCACCGGATGCCGGGCCCCGCGAGGTCCGTTGTGCCCCGCTTGCTCCCGGCTGCTGGCCCGCGAGCCGGCCGTGGTCTGGCCGTCCCCGCGGCCCGCCGGGCTCCCCGAGCCGTGGGCGGTCGCGGCCTACGACGGGGCGGTACGGGCGATGATCGTCGCCCACAAGGAGCGGGCCAGGACCACGCTGACCCACGCGCTGGGCGGGGCGCTCGCGGCGGCCGTGCGGGCCGCGGGCGGCCGGGTGGTGGTGCCGGTGCCGTCGGCCGGCCGCGCCGTCCGCCGGCGCGGTCACGACTCGACGCTGGTACTGGCCAGGAGCGCCGTCGCTGAGCTGTGCGCTGAGGGCCTGGACGTCCGGTGCCTGCCCGCCCTGCGGCAGTCGCGCCGCACGGCCGACCAGGTCGGCCTGGGCTCGGCGGGGAGGGCCGCCAACCTGGCTGGCGCGCTCGTGTCCGTGCTGCCGGTCGACGGGCTCCGGGTGGTCCTCGTCGACGACGTGATCACCTCCGGTGCGAGCCTGGCGGAGGCCGCACGGGCGCTGCGCGCCGCGGGCGCGGTACCGGAGTCGGCAGCCGTGATCGCGGCCACGACACGGCGGTGACCGTGGTCGTCCTCAGGGACA
>JBDSTJ010000288.1:0-4652 GCA_039928335.1 Streptosporangiaceae bacterium
CTGCACGGTGAGCAGTCCTGGTCCTTCCTCTACCGCAAGGTCATCAGAGTCCTGGTCGGGGCGGGCCTGCGGGCGGTCGCGCCCGACCTGATCGGGTTCGGCAGGTCCGACAAGCCGACGGAGATCAGTGACCACTCCTACGCCGCGCACCTCGCCTGGACGGGGGCTTTCGTCGAGGCGCTGGACCTGCGGGACATCACGCTCGTCGGCCAGGACTGGGGCGGGCTGATCGGGCTGCGTCTCGCGGTGGGGTCGCCGGGCCGCTACGCGCGGATCGTCGCGGCCAACACCGGCCTCCCGACGGGCGACTTCCCGATGCCCGAGACGTGGCTGCGGTTCCGGGAGTCGGTCCGGACCGCGCCGGAGTTCGACATCGCGCGCGGCATCCAGTCAGGGTGCCGTACGACCCTGCCGGCGCAGGTCCTGGCGGCCTATGACGCCCCGTTCCCCGATGAGTCCTTCAAGGCCGGCCCCCGAGCGATGCCCGGCCTGGTGCCCGCGGACCCCGATGACGTCGAGGCCCAGCCGAACCGGGACGCCTGGGATCTGCTCAACCAGTGGGACAAGCCGTTCCTCGTCGCGTTCAGCGACAAGGACCCGATCACCGCACCCATGTCCGGGATCTTCCGCAGCATGATCCCCGGAGCGAAGAACCGCCGGCATCCCGTCCTCGAAGGCGCGGGCCACTTCCTCCAGGAGGATGCCGGCGACGAGCTCGGCCACGAGATCGTCACCTTCGTCCAGAGCTCCTGATCCACCCGTCCCGCTGGTGGAAACGGGGTGCAGCCGGGGGGTGGTCTGACAGGGTGGGTTTTGGGAGGTGTGCCGGTGCGGGCTGGGTATGAGGTCGAGCTGGAGTTGCGGGCTGCCGGCGCGGCGCGGATCGCGGGCGTGGACGAGGTCGGGCGGGGAGCCTGGGCCGGGCCGGTCACGGTCGGTGCGGCGGTGACGGACTTGAGCTCGCCGCCGGAGCTGCCGCGCAGGCGTCGGCCGGTGGCGCTGACGGACTCGAAGCTGCTGACGCGGGCGCACCGGGAGGCGTTCGCGGAGATCCTGCCGGGTTGGCTGAGCGGGTTCGGGATCGGCTCGGCCAGCGCGCGGGAGATCGACGAACTGGGGATGACCGGGGCGCTGCGCAGAGCGGCGGTCCGGGCGCTGGAGGCGCTCCCCGAGCCGCCCGATATGATCATTTTGGATGGCGGGCATGACTTCCTGGGGTCGGGGTGGCGGGTGCGCACCGAGATCAGGGCGGACCAGCGGTGCGTGTCGGTCGCGGCCGCGTCGGTGCTGGCCAAGGTGCACCGGGACCGGGTGATGGCGGACCTGGGACAGGCGGCGTACGGGTTCGCGGCCAACGCCGGGTATCCGTCGCCGGTGCACCAGGAGGCGCTGCGCGTGTACGGGCCGACCGAGCACCACCGCCTGTCCTGGTCCTACCTCGATGACCTGCCGCAATGGCGGCATCTGAAGCGGCATCGCGATCCGCTTGCCGGTGAGGGGCAGCTGAGTCTGCTCTAGGCCAGATATCGTACGTTTTTTGCGTTGATTCATCAAGATATTGCATCACCACGTTCGCGGCTTTAGTGTGTGCACTGCTCGGCCGACCGTGTTCCTCCTCACAGTCGTACGAGTCCCGCCCCCCGTACTCGCCGTGCTTCGTTGTCAGAGCGTCCCTGATGGCACCGGCTCTTCTCTGAGAAGGGTTCGCCATGCCGACTTCCGGCAACTCCTGCGCGCCACACCCCAGGCGCGCAGGAAGATTCAAAGCCTTCGGCGCCGCCGTCGCGCTGACCCTGGTCGGTGCCGGCTTCGTGCTGCCGACCTGGGCCGCCGACGCGGCCGTCACCCCCTTCATCCAGTCCCCGCTGAGCGTCGCGGGCCGCGGAGCCACCGTCCCGTTCACCGAGTTCGAGGCCGAGGATCCGGCCCACGCCACCACCAACGGTCAGGCCGTCGGCCCGGACCGGGTCTACGGCAACCTGCCGTCGGAGGCCTCGGGCCGCCGGGCGATCAAGCTCGACGCCGTCGGCGAGTACGTCGAGTTCACCCTCACCAAGCCGGCCAACGCGGTCTCGGTCCGCTACAGCGTTCCCGACACCTCGGCCGGTACCGGGCTCACCGCGCCGATCGACCTGCGGATCAACGGCACGAAGCTCAAGGACCTGGACTTCACCTCCAAGTACGGCTGGTACTACGGCGGCTACCCGTTCGGCAACCAGCCCGGCAACAACCCGCACCACTTCTACGACGAGACCCGGACCATGTTCGGCTCGACTCTCCCGGCCGGGGCCAAGGTCCGGTTCCAGGTCTCCTCCACCGCCGTCGCGTCGTCGTTCACCCTCGACCTCGCCGATTTCGAGCTGGTCGCGGCCCCGGCGGGGCGGCCCGCCGGCTCGCTGTCCGTCGACGACTTCGGCGCGGTCAAGAACAGCCCGTCGACCGACAACACCGCCGCCTTCCAGGCCGCGGTCGACGCCGGGAAGGCCCAGGGCAAGACCGTTTTCGTCCCCGAGGGCAACTACACCCTGTGGGACCACGTGATCGTCGACGGGGTGACCCTGCAGGGCGCGGGCCCCTGGTACAGCGTGCTCGGCGGGCGGCACCCCACCAACCGCAACCGCGCCGTGGGCGTGTACGGCAAGTACGTCCAGGGCGGCGGCTATACCGGCCCGGTCCGGCCGAACGAGGCCAACGGCCCGAGCAGGAACGTCACCCTCAAGGACTTCGCGATCATCGGCGACATCCAGGAGAGGGTGGACGACGACCAGGTCAACGCCATGGGCGGCGCGATGTCCGACTCGGTCGTGGACAACGTGTGGATGCAGCACACCAAGGTCGGTGCCTGGATGGACGGCCCGATGAACAACTTCACCCTCAAGAACAGCCGGATCCTGGACCAGACCGCCGACGGGGTGAACTTCCACACCGGGGTCACCAACTCCGCGGTCACCAACACGTTCCTGCGCAACCTCGGTGACGACGGCCTCGCCTCCTGGCCGGAGCGGATCGCCAACACCGGTGACTCCTTCACCCACAACACGGTGATCCTGCCGATCCTCGCCAACAACATCGTCACCTACGGCGGCAAGGACTGGAACATCTCGGACAACGTCGTGTCCGACACGGTCTCCAACGGCGGCGGTATCCACGTGGCCAACCGCTATCCGGGAGTCAACGGCGCGACCGGAGTCTCGGGCACGATCACCCTGGCCCGCAACACCCTGATCCGGGCCGGCAACAGTGACTTCAACTGGAACTTCGGGGTCGGCGCGATCTGGTTCGACGGGCTGAACGAGCCGATCAACGCCACGATCAACGTGACCGACACCGACATCTTCGACAGCTCCTACGCCGCGATCCACATGATCGAGGGCGCCACCAAGACGGTCAACTTCAAGAACGTCAACATCGACGGTGTCGGCACGTACGGCATCCAGGCCCAGACCGGGGCCACGATGACCTGGCAGAACGTGAAACTGAGGCACGTCGGAGCCGGGTTCGCGGTGCACAACTGCGTGGGCACGAGCTTCGTCCCGCCGACCGACACCAACGGCAACAGCGGTTGGAGTTCGGGGCAGACCTGCACCGGTAACTGGCCCGCGCCGAACTACGTCTATCCCGGCCCCGGCGGCACCGACCCCGAACCGACGGTCACGCCCACCGAGCCGACCCCGACCCCGACGGTCACCACCCCGCCCACGTGCACCCCTGGCACGGGCGACCTCGCCAGGGGCAAGCCGGTCACGGCGAGTAGCCAGAACGGCGGCTTCCCGGCTTCCAGCTCCAACGACGGGAACGCCGACAGCTACTGGGAGAGCAACAACAACGCCTGGCCCCAGACGCTGACCGTGGACCTCTGCGCGGCGGCGAGTATCGGCCAGGTCGTCGTCAAGGTGCCCCCGGCTTCGGCCTGGGCCACCCGTACCCAGACGTTCTCGGTCCTGGGCTCCACGGACGGAACGAACTTCGCCACGCTCGCCCCGTCGGCGGCGCGGACGTTCAACCCGGCCACCGGCAACTCCGTGACGGTCCCGTTCACCGCGACCAGTGCACGCCAGGTCCGGCTCCAGTTCACCGGCAACTCCGGCTGGCCCGCCGCACAGGTGGCCACGTTCGAGGTCGCCGCGAGCGGGGTCCAGCCCACCCAGAGCCCGTCCCCGTCGCCCACCCCGACCCCGACGGTCAGCCCGCCCGCGGGCAACCTCGCGCTCAGCCGGACCCTGACCGCCTCCTCGGCGGTGCAGGACCTGGCCGCGAGCCGGGCCAACGACGGGAACGCCGACAGCTACTGGGAGAGCAACAACGACGCCTGGCCCCAGACGCTGACCCTGGATCTGGGCTCGGCCCAGTCAGTGCGGCGGATCGTCCTCAAGCTGCCGCCGGCGCCGGCCTGGGGCGCACGTAGCCAGACGCTGTCGGTGCTCGGCGGCGACAACGGGTCGACCTTCACCTCGGTGCAGGCTTCGCAGGCCTATGCCTTCAACCCCGCCACCGGCAACACCGTCACGATCAACATTCCCGTCACCACCAAGCGGTACCTGCGGCTGAACATCACCGGTAACACCGGCTGGCCGGCCGGTCAGGTCTCCGAGTTCGAGGCCTACGCCTCCTAGAACGCGCCCGGGGGAGGAGTGGACGCCTCCTCCCCTGGG
>JBDSTJ010000289.1:0-5777 GCA_039928335.1 Streptosporangiaceae bacterium
CTGGCCACACCCGGCATGTTGTGGTGTTCGGCCAACCAGTAGCGCCGGTAACCGAGCCGCTCCGCGACTCTGGCAAGCTCGACCGTGTCGCGCAGCGCCTGCGCGGAGGTGGATCCGCTCACCACGGGGGCGAGATCGAGGACGGACAGGGGCACCGCGCCGAGAGAACTCATGGTCATTGGCAACGACGGCCCGGAGCGATATCTTCCGGGTGGCAGGATAAGAAAGGGCTGTGCTAGTCTGTTGTTGAGCACTCATGTATCCTCCGGCATTGGCCGACGAAGGGAAGTGCTACTCCTCGGTTCTTGAAAGGGCCGAAATTCCGATTCTGTGTTTCTTCCAGGTCGGTCCCGGGAATCCCGCCTCCTGACATCGGCGAAGCTCCCGGCCACCAGGGCACGAGCTGTGCCCTGGCTTCAGTCAGCGCACGCCGACAAGGCGCGCCATCATCCCCTCAGGGACCCCTCTTGACCATGACCGAAATCCAGACCGTTCCCGGGCAGCGAAGTGTCGCCGCCGAGACGGTGACGCCGGTTTCCGGCATTCTCTTCCTCGGCGACGACCACGCATTTCTACGGGTCGCCGGCTACCGCCCGAGTCCGGGCGATGTCTATGTCCCGCTCCCTGTCGTCCGCCGGTACGGCCTGCGGGCCGGCGACGAGATCCAGGGCACGGCCCGTCACACCCGCTCCGGCGGCAAGGAGAAGCATCCTCCACTGGTCGGGATCGAGACGGTCAACGGACTGTCCCCGTCCCAGCCCCGGCCGGAGTTCCAGAAGCTCACGCCGCTGTTCCCCCAGGAACGCCTCAACCTCGGCACGAGCCGGATCGGCCGGATCATCGACCTGATCTCGCCGGTCGGCAAGGGCCAGCGCGGCCTGATCGTCGCACCGCCCAAGGCCGGCAAGACCATGATCCTGCAGGCGCTCGCCCATGCGATCACCGCCTACAACCCCGAGTGCCACCTCATGGTGGTCCTCATCGACGAGCGGCCCGAGGAGGTCACCGACCTGCGCCGCTCGATCGCGCCGAGTCCCCGGTCCGAGGTCATCTCCTCGACCTTCGACCGGCCGGCCGACGAGCACATCGCCGTCACCGAGCTCGCGCTCGAACGCGCCAAGCGGCTGGTCGAGGCCGGCCACGACGTGGTCATGCTGCTCGACTCGATCACCCGGCTCGGCCGCGCGCACAACCTCGCCGCCGCCTCCAGCAGCCGGATCCTCGCCGGCGGTGTCGCGGCCTCGGCGATCTACCCGCCCAAGAAGTTCTTCGGCGCGGCCCGCAACCTTGAGGAAGGCGGTTCGCTGACCATCCTCGCGACCGCTCTGGTGGAGACCGGCTCCCGGATGGACGACGTGTTCTTCGAGGAGTTCAAGGGCACCGGCAACATGGAGCTGAAGCTCGACCGGCACCTCGCCGACAAGCGCATCTTCCCCGCCGTGGACGTCAACGCCTCCAGCACCCGCCGGGACGACCTGCTGCTGGTCCCCGAGGAGCTGGAGCTCACCGGCAAGCTGCGCCGCGTCCTGCATTCCCTCACCGACCAGCAGGCCATCGAACTGCTCATCGACAAGGTCGAGAAGACCGGTTCCAACGCCGAGTTCCTCCTGCAGGTCCGCGCGGGCTGACCCACGGATTCGGCCCGGCGGGATAGTTTCGGGTGATGGAAGCCCAAGAGTGGGATCGCCGCTACGCCGCGCAGGAGCTGCTGTGGTCGGCCACGCCCAACCAGTTCGTCGAAGCCGAGTTCACCGGCGCACGGCCTGGGCGGGCCCTGGATCTGGCCTGCGGCGAGGGCCGCAACGCCGGCTGGCTCGCCGGACTCGGCTGGCAGGTGACCGCCGTCGACTTCTCCCCCGTCGCGGTGGACCGTGGCCGGGCCACCGTCGCCGACACCGCAGCCGACACCGCCATCGAGTGGATCGTCGCCGACCTGACCTCCTGGCCGATCCCCGAGGACGCCTACGACGCGGTGATCGTCGCCTATCTGCATCTGCCCCAGACCGACATGGCCGCGATCCTCGGGCGGGCCACGCGGGCGCTCCGTCCCGGCGGCGTGCTCTTGTTCGTCGGCCACGACCGGAGCAACACGGTCGGCGGCCCCCAGGACCCCCGGATCCTGCACACCCCGGCGACCGTAGCGGGTTCGCTGGCCGGTCTCGAGATCACCCGGGCCGAGAGCGTGCCCCGCGAGGTCGGCGACCGGTTCGCCACCGACACCCTGGTCCGGGCCGTGCGGCCGGTTTCGACGGAGCGGTAACACGAGGCAGCCGACACCACCACAGCTGGAATCCCGGCAGGTGGGCGTCCAGGGCGACGGCGAGCCGGCCGGCAGGAACTTCGGGGCGATTCGCGCGGCGGCCCGGGCCAGTCCGAGGCGGCCGCGCTGTTCCCAGCCGGGTCCATACGACGCGGTCGCTGTCGTCTCCAGCGCGGCCAGAGACTTGGCGGCCGTCCCCCGGGCGGGGAGCCGCGGGACGGTGCGGCCGACCGTGCAGCCAGCGATGAGCACGGTCAGCGCGTGCAGGTCGGCCGCGGCGGTGGCCGGCTCCGCGGGCTCGCCGGTCGCCACGAGGTCGAAGCCCACGAGTTTGAGGTGACCATCAGGGCAGATGACGACGTGGGCGGGCCTGAGGTCGCCGTGTGAGACCCCCGCCTGGTGCGTGGCGGCCAAGCCGAGCAGTGTGCCCTTCGCGAGAGCGAGGGCGGTCTCGGGGGCGAGCGCCGGAGACCGTGCCAGCAGAGTGCGCAGCGAGACGCCGTCGACCGCCTCCATGACGATCGCGGCGCCCCGGGATCCGGCGACGAAGTCGTAGACGTGCGCCACCTGGGGGCTCCGTACCTGACGCAACCGTCTGGCCTCGTCCCGGATCCCGACCCCAACGCCCAGCACGTATCTGATCGCCGCCAGCCGACCGGTCGAACGCCGCCGGGCCAGGACCACTCTGCTCCGGTCTCCCGCGCCGAGCTCGGCCAGTTCGTGGTAGCCGCCGAGTTGCCAGGGTCCCGGTTCGTGCTCCGCAGCGCTCACCCGTCCAGCCTAACCAGTCTCCGCGCTCCCAGAAATCCCCGAAGTCAGGGGGCCGCCGATCGGTCAGGCCGAGGCGATGACCTCGGCGACCTCCTGTTGGCGTTCGGTCTCCTCGGCGGCGAATCGTTCGGCGTCAAGCTTGTCTGCGATGTCCTCGTCCTGGGTCATCAGCGCCTCGAGGTCGGCCTTGGACATGTCCAGCACACCCATGTCGTCGTAGGCCTGCTGGACGCGCGGGCTCCACAGGCCGATGTCCTTGACGCACGGCACGATCCGGCTGAACAGCAGGCTCTGGAACATCTTCATGTACGGGGAGTCCTCGACGAGCTGCGAGACCTCCCCGCTCGGGATGCCGAAGTTCTCCCAGATCTCCAGGCCCCGGATCCGGTCGCGCATCAGGTAGCAGCCCTCGATGACGAACTCCTCGCGCTCGGCGAGCTCGGCGGTCGACAGCTGCTTGTAGTAGTCGCGGAGCGCGAGCCGACCGAACGCGACGTGCCGGGCCTCGTCCTGCATGACGTAGGTGAGGATCTGCTTGGGCAGCGGCTTGGTGGTCATGTCGCGGATCAGGCCGAACGCGGCCAGGGCCAGGCCCTCGATCAGCACCTGCATGCCGAGGTAGGGCATGTCCCAGCGGCTGTCGCTGAGGGTGTCGGTGAGCAGTTCCTGCAGCTTGCTGTTGATCGGGTAGACCAGCCCGACCTTCTCCTGCAGGAACTTGGAGAAGATCTCGACGTGCCTGGCCTCGTCCATGGTCTGGGTGGCCGAGTAGAACTTCGCGTCGAGGTCGGGCACGGTCTCCACGATCCGCGCGCCGGTGATCATCGCACCCTGCTCACCGTGCATGAACTGGGAGAACTGCCAGGACACCCCGTGTTGGCGGAGCAACCTGCGGTCCTTGTCGTTCATCTTGTCCCAGTAGCGGGTGCCGTAGATGGCGAGGGTCTGGTCGGGCAGGCCGAGCGCGTTGTAGGGGTCGACGTCGAGATCCCAGTCGATGCGCTTGACCGCGTCCCACTGCTTGTCCTTGCCCTTCTGGTAGAGGGCGAGCAGCTTGTCGCGGCCGTCGTCGTACTCCCAGCTGAACCTGGCGTCGCCGGCGAGCGGCACATTCCAGGTCTCGGAGCCGACGGGGGCGGTGTAGAGCTCGTGGGTCGACACTGGCTACTCCTCTGGTCCCGAACCGTACGCTGTACGTCAAACGTACGTTGTACGTACGTTCCCATGGGGCCGGGACGCTGTCAACGGTCGGTTCGCCGCTCGGCCGGGGCCCTCCCGTAGGGCTGGACCGGTCTCGGCAGCTCCCGGCCTGGTTGGATCTTCAACTCGACCGGGATACCACTTACGAGGTCGAACTGGTCGCCGTGGTGACTCAGCCGCAGGCCGTCGCCCTCCTGGAGCTCATAGACGGCCGAGTTGCCCATGACGGTGACCTTGAGCCGGTTCCCCCGGTAGCGCATCCGGAAGGCCAGCCTGCTGATCCCCGACGGGAGCCTCGGCGCAAAACTCAGCCGGCCCTCCCTGGCCCGCATCCCGCCGAACCCCGCCACGAGTGCGGTCCAGGACCCGGCCAGCGACGCGATGTGCAGGCCGTCGCGGGTGTTGTGGGCCAGGTCGTGCAGGTCCATCAGGGCGGTCTCGCCGAGATAGTCGTGCGCGAGTTCGAGATGGCCGACCTCGGCGGCGAGCACGGCCTGGGTCTGGGCCGACAGCGAGGAGTCCCGGACGGTGATGGCTTCGTAGTACTCGAAGTTGCGGGCCTTCTCCGGCTCGGTGAAGGCCTCCCCGCACAGGTGCATGGCCAGCACCAGGTCGGACTGCTTGACGACCTGCCGCCGGTACAGGTCGAAGTACGGGAAGTTCAGCAGCAGCGGATAACCCTCCGGGCCGGTGCCCTCGAAGTCCCACAGGGCGTGCCCGGTGAACCCCGAACTCTGCGGGTGCACCCCGAGCCGCTCGTCGTAGGGGATCACGATGGCCTCCGCGGCGTCACGCCACCCGGCGGCCTCCTCGGTCGAGATCCCGTGCCGCGCGCCCAGGTTCGGGTGCCGGGCGGCCGAGTCGGCCGCGGCCCGCAGGTTCCGCTGCGCCATCAGGTTGGTGTAGACGTTGTTGTCGGCGATCGCGCTGTACTCGTCGGGTCCGGTGACGCCGTCGATCCGGAACCGGCCGTCCAGGTCGTGGTGGCCCAGCGACATCCAGAGCCGGGCGGTCTCGACCAGGATCTCCTGCCCGATCTCCCGTTCGAACTCAACGTCCTCGGTCGCGTCGAGATAGCGGACCACGGCGTCGGCGATGTCGGCGTTGACGTGGAACGCCGACGTCCCGGCCGGCCAGTAGCCCGAGCACTCCTGGCCGCGGATGGTCCGCCAGGCGAACGCCGCGCCCTTCAGCCCCAGTTGCGTGGCCCGTTCCTGGGCCACCGGCAGGGTCATGTGCCGCCAGGCGAGAGCGTCGGCGGCCGCGCGCGGCATCGTGTAGGTCAGGACCGGCAGCACGAAGGTCTCGGTATCCCAGAAGGCGTGCCCGTCATAACCGGTGCCGGTGAGCCCTTTGGCGGGGATCATCCGGCGTTCGGCCCGGGCCCCGGCCTGGAGGATGTGGAACAGCCCGAACCTGACGGCCTGCTGAACCTCCGCGTCGCCGTCGAGTTCGACGTCGGCCCCGGCCCAGAACTCCTCCAGGAAGGCCCGCTGCTCGGCCAGCAGCGTCTCCCAGCCGGTGAGCTTCGCCTCGGCCAGCGCGC